>SLLP01000235.1 GCA_007133995.1 Balneolales bacterium | reverse complement strand
TGGTCGGGTCGAAGCTGCCGGCCTGCACCACGTGTCCGGTCATGGTCGTGGTGGTCGTTTTCCCGTGCGTTCCGGCAATACCAATACCATATTTCATGCGCATCAGCTCCGCCAGCATCTCGGCACGCTTGATCACCGGTATGCTCTGCTCGAGAGCGGCGGCCGTCTCAACATTATCCTCTGCTTTTACCGCACTGGTATAGACAACGACATCGGCACCCTCGATATGTGCGGCGTCGTGACCCAGATAAATTTTTGCACCCAGTTTTTCGAGACGCTCGATGGTCTCGCCCTTGCTGCCGTCCGATCCGGTGATGGTGAATCCGCGCTGCAGCAGGATCTCGGCCATACCGCTCATCCCGATACCACCAATACCTACCATGTGGATGTGCCTGGTATTGCCAAAAACCGGTTGTGTCTGAATGGATTGGGTCATGCCGATGTACTGCTGAATGTGTTGTGGGTCTTGTTGTTGTCGTGCTTGAGATTGCTGCTTTGCTTCTTATCCGAGTCTGTTGGTATTGCCGGTGTGGCACCTGACTTTTCCAGATGGTCAAGAATTTTCCCGGCAATGACCGTTGCGGCATCGTTTTTCGCCATGTTCCGGGCCTGCTCCTGTATCTTTTCCCTCAGCGGCGGGTCGTTGATCAGCTTACGGATGGCTTCGGGCAGCTGCGCATCCAGATCCCCATCCTTCAGAAGCACCGCAGCGCCGTTATCGGCGAGGGATTTTGCATTATGGGTCTGATGGTCACCGGCCACCCAGGGTGACGGTACCAAAATGCCCGCTTTCCCGGCAGCCAGGAGCTCGGAACAGGTGATGGCGCCGGCCCTGGCAACGATCACATCCGCCGCGGCCCAGGCTTCGGTGATATCATCCATGAATCCATAGAGCCGCAATCCGGGAAAGTCGTCGACCGGGGTGCCCGACTCGTTCAGCTTCTCCCGGATCTGTCCGAGATAGGTTTCACCGCACTGCCAGATGATCTGGATTCCGTCACTGTCATGCAGTGCCTTCAGGTGTTTCAGCATAGCATCATTGATGCTTTTTGCGCCGCCGCTTCCACCCATGACCAGCAGTACCGGACGCTCGTCATCAAGTTTGAAATGCCGCCTGGCTTTTGCAGGGAAGCCGGGATCCCTGAGCCGGGTGATCATCTTGTTACGAACCGGATTGCCGGCCAGAATGATTTTCTGTTTCGGGAACCACCCCGATGCTTCATCAAACGCCGTGAAGATCCTCTGCGCTTTGGGAGCCAGTTTGCGGTTGGTCACGCCGGGATAGCTGTTCTGTTCCTGCAGGAAAAGCGGCACACCCATACGGGAGGCCATCCAGCCGGCCGGCCCCGCGACAAAGCCGCCGCAGCTGATTATGGCGTGCGGACGGAATCTGCGGATCAGTTTTCTGCTTTGCAGCAGGCTGACCACCAGTTTCAGCGGGAAAAGCAGGTTTTTGAGTGTGAGTCTGCGATGGAGGCCGCTGATCCAGATCGGGGCGATATCGTATCCGGCGGCCGGAACGGTTTTCCACTCCATCCGGTCGCGGGTTCCTACAAACAGGAATCGGCTGGACGGATGCGCGCTGCGAATGGCATCGGCAATGGCAATGGCCGGGAAAACGTGTCCGCCGGTGCCCCCGGCAGCGATCATAATGCGCAGTTCATCACTCATAAGTCTCCCCCCTGAATTTCGAGATGCGCAGAAGGATGCCGATCAGCACTCCGGAAAAGAGCATGCTGGTCCCGCCATAGCTGATGAAGGGGATGGGGAGTCCGGTCACCGGAAGCAGTCCGGTCGCCACACCCGCATTGACGAACGCGTACATGGTCACGCCCAGGGTGCAGCCTACGGCCAGCAGCATGCCGAGGGTATCCCTGGCGCGTTTGGCGATCACCGCGATGCCCCGGAAAAGGATCACCACATAGAGCAGCAACACGGCGCCGGCGCCGAGCAATCCGTACTCTTCGGCGATGATGGCGTAGATGAAATCGTTGTAGGGCGCAGGCAGGAAGTCACGCTGCGTGCTTTTTCCTATGCCGACACCCAGGAAACCGCCTCGTGCGATGGCGATATGCGCCTGCTGCGCCTGGTAGCCGCTGCCGAGCTGAAACTCGCTGCTCTCGATATGCCGCACCTGCTCAACATAATTGGTCAGCCGGCTCTTACGCTCGGCCGACTGTGACAAAATGGCACCGGCACCGATCAGCCCCATAATCACCAGGGCGGTCATGTGAATCATGCTGATGCGGCCGACAAACATGATCACCAGGCACATCGCCAGCAACAGAGCGGCGCTGCTGAAGTCCTCAAGACCAATGAGCGCGCAGGTGATCAAAATCCATACCATGATCGGCAAAAAGGCCCGCTTGAAGCTGTGGATGTATTCCTGCTTTTGGGTCACCAGATGGGCAACATAGACCAGCAGCGAGATGGTCGCCAGGGATGAAGGCTGGAATGAGAACGCACCCAGATGGAGGGCGCGGCGGGCACCGAATACCTCCGTGCCGTACAGCGTAACAATGATGAGGAACAACCAGCTCAGAAGCAGCGCATACCGGCTGAGACGTGCAATGATATGATAATCGATCTTGGAAACCAGGATCATCACCAGCAGGGAGATCACAATCTTGATCGCATGACCGCCCACCAGGCTGCCGGCAGTAGTGAATTTGGTCTCTGCAAAAAAAGCAATGGACGAGTACACCGCCACCAGTCCGGCCATCATCAGCATGATCACGCTCACCAGCAACCAGCGATCACTGGGCACACCCTGCACCGGTGCTGAACCGTTAGCCGGTTGCTCGAACAGATATCGCTTTTTAAAGGTGTCGGAAACCATTATGACGCTGCTGTCTTATTATTGCTGATCCTAATGTGGATTGATGCTGTTGTTATCCGATTGTGATTCAGTTGTGATACAGTTGTTAGTTGTGATGCAATTGTGAACCATTTTGATGCGGTTGTGATGCGTTTGTTTTCGTATTTGTGAGAATTTCATTGGCCTGGCCAAAGCGTTACAAGGTCATGACAGCCTGAATGAACCGGAGTCCGCGATCCTCATAGCTTTCGAACATGTCAAAGGAGGCGCAGGCCGGACTCAGCATCACCACATCGCCGCGCTCGGCTTTCATGTAGCTCTTCTGTACCGCATCCTGCATGGATTCGGCAAACCAGATCACCGGCGCTACGCCCTGAAGCTGCTCCCGAACCGCTACCCTGCCCTCACCGATCGCCACAATCGCCTTGACTTTCTTGCGGATTTCGGTGGCCAGTTCGCTGTAATCGTTGCCTTTGTCACGTCCGCCCATAATCAGAATAACCGGCCGATTGAAGCTTGTCAGAGCGTACCAGACGGCATTGACATTGGTCGCCTTGCTGTCGTTGTACCAGGTGACGCCATCCATTTCGCGCACCTTCTGCAGCCGGTGCGGCACACCTTCGAACCTGCTGAGGCTCTCGCGGATAGGGCCTTTGTCGATTTCGCAGATCCGGGCGGCCAGGGCAACAGCGAGTCCGTTGCGCAGGTTGTGTTTACCGGGGAGTGCCAGCTGTTTCATATGAATTACCTCTTCGTTGAACCTGTCGGTTTGAATTCGGATGATACCGTTGCACAGAAAAATCCCGGGCACTTCCGCTTCGCTTGAAAACGGAAAAAGTGTGGGGGAGTCCGGAATGCCGGACAGTTTTTCGACCTGCTGTTTCACCACAGGGTCGTCATAGCCGTAGATCAGAATGTCGTCCTTTGTCTGATGTCCGGGCAGCTGCATTTTCGATGCGATGTACTCCTCAAACTGGTTGTGGTAGCGGTTCAGATGATCGGGTGTGATATTGAGCAGCACGGCAACCCTGGCACGGAAACGGTCGATGTGATCGAGCTGAAAGCTGCTTACTTCCAGAATCAGGTCCCGTTCCGGGGAAGTTTGATCCACGACCTCTGAAAAGGCGGTTCCGACGTTGCCGGCAAGCAGGAAGTCGCGTCCGGCGCGCTTCCACACATCTGCCAGCCACTTGACCACCGTAGTTTTTCCGTTGGATCCGGTGACGGCGATGATCCGGCTCTTGCAGTACCAGGATGCCACCTCAATCTCAGCTACCACCTGCTTTTCCGCATTTTTATAATCACGCACAATAGGTGCATCACCGGGTACGCCCGGACTCAACACCAGCATATCTCCATTTTTCGCCTTGTCGGTATGCCCCCCTTCTTCGTACGGTATAGCGGCTTTCTCCAACTTCACCCGGTGTTCTGTTGCAATTGCTCCAATGTCGGAAACAAACACACGAGCTCCCTTGCGCTTCATCAACAAAGCGGCAGCAACGCCGCTTCTGGCGGCACCGGCAACAACAATATGCTGATTTTTAATGAGGGTCATGGGCAGTGTTATCTCAGTTTCAGGGTAATGATGGTGAGGATGGCGAGCAGAATGGCGATGATCCAGAATCGGACTACGATCTTGGGCTCCGCCCATCCTTTCTTTTCGAAATGATGGTGAAGCGGTGCCATGCGAAAGAACCGCCTCCCTTCCCCGTATTTCCTTTTCGTGTATTTGAAATAGCTGGTCTGGATAATGACCGAAAGGGCCTCCACGAAGAAAATTCCACATAAAATAGGAAGAAGAAGTTCCTTGTGAATCATCAGGGCCACCGCTCCGATGCCACCGCCGAGTGCAAGAGACCCGGTATCCCCCATAAACACTTCTGCCGGATACGAATTATACCAGAGGAATCCAAAACAGGCTCCCACCATGGCAGCACAGTAGATGGTGAGTTCCCCGGTGCCGGGCAGATAAAGGATATCAAGGAAGCTGGAATAATCGACACGGCCGGAGACATAGGCCAGTATTCCCAGGGCGAGACCGGCAATGGCGGTAGTGCCGCTGGCAAGACCGTCCAGGCCATCCGTCAGATTCACCGAATTGCTTACTGCCGTAATGATGAAGATGCATACCGGAATGTAAATAGCCCAACCCAGCGCCTCGCCGAGAAAGGCATAGTCGATATTTGCATCCTTGACAAATGGAATGGTGCTCAGCGTGTTATAGTCCTGGAAATCGGGGTGGAAATAGAGCACAAGTCCCAGCACCGCTCCCACTGCCACCTGTCCGATGATTTTGAACTTGCCAAGCAGGCCTTCCTTGTTTTTGCGGATAATCTTGATATAGTCATCGACAAAACCGACGACTCCCAGGACGATGGTCACCATAAGAATCAGCCAGATGTAGATATTGAACGGATTTGCCCAGAATACGGTACCGCAAATGATGGCAATAATAATCAGCAAGCCACCCATGCTGGGCGTACCGGCTTTCTCCTGGTGGTTTTCGAGGCCGATGTCATCGCGGATGTTTTCCTGTAGCTGCATGCGGTTGAGCAGCCGGATCATCTTTCCGCCAAAGAAAACGGAAATAAAAAACGCCGTGATCGCAGCCAATGCGCTTCGCACTGTTATAAAAGCAAACACCCCGAAACCCGGAGGGTTTATCGTCTGGTTGATCCAGTCCAAAAGGAGATAGAGCATCAGTTTACCTCCCTTTTTTGATTACCGTTGTTTCGGCTATTTATCTTTCCGTAACCGGATTTTTTATACGGTCTCTTGGCGGAACCCGCTCTCGAGCCTTTTTTCGTTCCCTGTTTGTAGATCCTCCGCTCAATCCATTCGGCAAGCGCCTTTCCCGCGATATCGCGGTCATCAAATTTAAGTCTGCGCCCATGAACCTCCTGGTACCTCTCGTGCCCTTTCCCGGCAACCAGAACCAGGGTCCTTGTATCGGCTTCCAGAATGGAGGAGCGGATAGCCTTGCGCCTGTTGGGCTCCACGAAAATCTTGTCGCTGCGAACAATACCCTTTCGGATATCACGGATGATGTCATCGGGATCCTCGGTGCGGGGGTTGTCCGATGTGAGTGTGATAACATCCGCATATTTGTCGGCAATCTTCCCCATTTTTGGTCTTTTTGAACGGTCCCGGTCACCGCCGCACCCAAAGACGACATGGAGTGTATCGCCCTTTTCACACACTCCCGAAAGTGCCTGAAGTACATTCTGGAGCGCATCGGGAGTATGTGCGTAGTCCACGAATACGTTTGGTGCGAATGACGGCTCTGTTGAGGGAGGCATCACGCGCTCAAGTCTGCCGGGGGCGCCGGTCGCCTGACCCAAAGCGGCGGCCACATTGTTTTTGGCACATCCAAGTGCAAGACAGATCAGATATGCCTGAGCCACATTATACGCATTGTAAAGACCGGCAAGCGGCGTGCTCACAATGGCGCCGTCCAGATCAAGCACCATTCCATCCGGACCCTCATCCAGGATGCGGAAATCTCTGTCATCCCGAAATCCAAAGTCCCAGATATCTGCGCGACAGCCCTCAAGCACCTTGAGTGATGCGGGATCATCCCGGTTGACCACGGCAATCGCCGCATCATCAAGCATCGCAAAAAGCCGTTTTTTGGCATCTATGTAGGAAGCCATATCCCGGTGATAATCGAGGTGATCCTGACTGATATTGGTGAATGCCGCCACATTAAAGCGTATTCCGCTAACTCTGTGCTGCTCCAGGGCATGGGATGAAACCTCCATAACGGCAAAGGCGGTGTCAATGGCAGCCATATCCTCGAGTATTTCGGCAAGCTGCACGGCATCGGGTGTGGT
>SLLP01000225.1 GCA_007133995.1 Balneolales bacterium | reverse complement strand
TGATGAGCAATTTAATGATATTGATAATATTGTTGAGATTGATGAGGATGTTCTTGTTATTTTTGAGGATGAAAATTTAGAAAACTATATAAGGGAAAAGATAAATATATTAAATGGTGACATATATGCCAAAGATATGTTTGATATTTATACTGTTAATATTAGTAGATTGGGAGTTAGAAATCTTGTTGGCCTAGAATATGCTAAAAATTTAGACAGTTTCACCATTGCTTATGAAGAAATTTACTCACTTGAGCCTTTGAGAAATTTATCTAATTTAGATAGATTATCACTTAGATATAGCAATATTGAATTATTACCTATAAGTTTTAATGAGAATGTAAATTTAAACTTTTTCAATGTCATTTGCAAACCGCCGGCACGTGTCACGATCCCTCACCAGCTGCTCCACAAGTGCTTCCGCGCTGCTGAATTTTTTCTCGCCCCTGATGCGTTTGTTGAACCGTACTTTCATACGGCTGCCGTATACCGTACGGCTGAAATCAAACATATGGACTTCCGGAACCACCTTTTTATCGCCTTTGAATGTCGGTCTGTTACCTATATTCATCATTCCGTTGTATACCCGTCCTTCCAGCAAGACTTCAACGTAATATACACCGTTCGCCGGTATTACCTTATTGCCGCTTTCTGGTTCCAGGTTGGCCGTCGGAAACCCGATGGTACGGCCGCGCTGGTCTCCTTTTACAATGGTGCCACTCACCTCATAACGACGACCCAACATGTCCGCAGCAGCACTCACATCACCGTCCGCCTCCAGCAATCTGCGAATCACAGTGCTGCTTACTGTGACATGGCCTACCTCATGTGCCTTCTCAACGTGGACAGAGAAACCCAGTTCCTTTGACAGTTTCTGGAGTGTGTAAATCGATCCCTGACGATCCCGGCCAAAATGGTGGTCATGACCGATTACGAATTCATCCACTCCAATTCGCTTGAAGATATATTCCCGGATAAACTCCTCGGATGTCAGAATGGAAAAGTCTCTGGTAAAGGGTATCACTACCATTTGATCGATCCCATAATTCCGCATGATGGATGCACGCTCTGTCAGAGTGGTGAGAAGCCGTATATTATCAGATGCCGGATTGATTACTTCTCTTGGATGAGGATCAAAGGTGACCACAACGGCGGGTGCCGACTTTTCACGGGCCAGATCCACCACATTGCGAATCAGAGCCTGGTGCCCGAGATGTACCCCGTCAAATGTACCTACTGTAAGTACATTGGCCTGATTTTTAAGATAATCCTGAATAAAAACGGGTTTACTCATAAGGGGATAAACATCAAAATATCCAAAATCATGTCTGTTGATCGAATATGGTGCGTATCTGGTCAACTTTCATAGCTTCATCAACGTGGTAGTGGCCGATTGAGGTTCTCCTGAGATTCAACAGGCTTGCCAACGATCCCAGGGCTATACCAAGATCGTGTGCCAGAGTTCTCACATAGGTTCCTTTGCTGCAAAGGATATCGAGCACAAGGTGGTCATTATCAAAGGAAACGAGTTTTATATCGAACACTTCAGTCTCCCTGGGCTCGCGTTCAACCACTTCCCCTTTTCTTGCAAGTTTATACAATCGCCTGCCATCTTTCTGTAAAGCGGAATACATTGGGGGAATTTGGTTGATTTTTCCAGTGAACCGGCCGGCCAATATGTTTTCAACATCGCTTTTTCGTATATGTTCTGTCGGTGCAAAAGCATCAGGTAAGGTCGCAGCGTCCTGACTGGGTGTGGAGGCGCCAAGCCGCACCTCTGCGCGATAGCGTTTGGGGAGCTCCTGAATTCGGGATATCACTTTCGTCGCCTTTCCCGAACAGATGACCAGCAGGCCGGTTGCAAGGGGATCCAGTGTGCCGGCATGACCCGTTTTTCGAATCTTGATCCTGGACCGGAGGAATTTAACCACATCAAAACTGCTCCATCCGGTGGGCTTGTCGATGAGAAATAGGGACCCTGAAGAATGATCGGTGTCGGGTACTGGCATCCGGTTGCGATCAAATATCGGTAAACTGGTAAGTGAGATTTTAGCCTTGCCCATTGCCCGATAAAATTCCTTTGTTACTTAGCCTGATATGCATATCCTGTTTCAGTCAGATCCTGAAAGCTGACTATGATATCAGCCCGTAAAAAAGATGTGGCAATCATCTATTATTTTCGATGTTTTCATCAAAAGCAGTTCCGCCTCACGTTTCAATTTCCTTTTTTGCTCAAGCAGAACTGTCATTTTCATCTTCACCAGATTTCCCGGACTGTATTTTTCGAAATAATGAGTCAATTTTTTCTACGTACTCTGCCGTATCATCCGGATGGAAGTGGATCTCGGGTATGCGTCGAACCTGGTGTCGTATCCTTGCGGCGAGCTTTTTCCGAATTTCCGGGGTTTTTTCCTGGATGAAATCAAATATCTCGCTTTTATCGTCACGGGTGGTGAATATACTCAGATAGATATGGGCCTGCATCAGGTCCGGTGATACCCGAACAGTTGTTACGGTGAGCATGGCATCATGCTGATATTCCTGCTGCAATATTTCACCAATGTCCGATTTCAGAAGTGCTGCTACCCGCTCGGTTCTGATACTCATTAACTTGTTTCCTGCTTAAGTTTGCGTTTGGTCTCCACCACTTCGTACCCTTCAATGACATCACCTTGCTTTATGTCATTGTAATTTTTGATACCGAGTCCGCATTCGTACCCGCTTGCAACTTCCTTGACATCATCTTTAAAGCGTTTAAGTGAGGATAACTCTCCTTCATAAATCACAATGCCGTCACGTACCAGCCGCACTTTGGTGTTTCGGGTAATTTTTCCATCGGTGACTTTGCAACCGGCCACTGTACCAGCTTTAGGAACCTTGAATGTTTCAAGCACTTCGAGGGTTGCAATGGTTTTCTCGTTCACCTCAGGTGTGAGCAGTCCCTCAAGGGCATCCCGTACCGCATCCACCGCATCATATATGACACTGAATAATCGAATATCGATCTCTTCATTTTCTGCAAGCTTCCGCGCATTGACTGATGGTCTGACCTGAAAACCTATGATGATCGCTTCTGATGCGGATGCCAGCAATACATCAGACTCTGATATTGCTCCAACGCCCGTATGTATGATATTGACCTTAACTTCTTCATCGGACAATTTCTGAAGCGAACCAGCCAATGCCTCAATAGATCCGTCAACATCCCCTTTTATGATAATATTTAGCTCTGCCATTTCACCTAGCGCCAATCGCCTTGAAATGTCATCAAGAGTGACGTGTTTGACTTTTCTCAGGGACTGTTCACGTTTGATCTGCTGACGCTGTTGAGCGATCTCTTTTGCAGTTCTGTCGTCCTCTACAGCCACGATCCTGTCACCGGCCTGAGGTATACCATCAAAACCGTTTATCTGCGCCGGCTGCGCAGGACCAACTTTATCTATTCGCTCACCAAATTCATTTTCCAGCGCTCTTACTTTTCCGGAAAAGGAACCGGCTACAAAGGGATCGCCCACACGGAGTGTACCACGCTGAATGAGGATATTGGAGACCACTCCTTTCCCGCGGTCTACTTTGGCTTCCAGAATGATTCCACTGGCCTTCCTGTTCGGGTTGGCTTTGAGTTCCATCAGCTCGGCTTCAATGAGAACCTTATCAAGCAACTCATCGATACCCTGTCCGGAATGGGCCGAAACCTCGGCTATCTGCACACTCCCGCCCCACTCCTCGACAAGGACGTTATAATCGGAAAGCTGCTGCTTGATCCGATCCGGATTTGAGCCTTCTTTATCAATTTTGTTGATAGCCACGACGATAGGTACGCCTCCGGCCTGTGCGTGATTGATGGCCTCGATGGTCTGAGGCATCACGGCATCGTCAGCTGCCACTACAAGAATTACCATGTCGGTCACCTGGGCACCGCGGGCCCGCATGGCGGTAAAGGCTTCGTGTCCGGGTGTATCCAGAAATGTGATGTTACGCTTGTCGGGCAATCTTACTTCATAAGCCCCGATATGCTGTGTAATCCCACCAGCTTCTCCGGCTGTGACTTTGGTCTTTCGTATATAGTCAAGCAGAGATGTTTTTCCATGATCAACATGCCCCATTACCGTTACAACGGGTGAACGGGGTTCGAGTTCTTCGGGCTTGTCTTCTTCCTCCTCAGTGATATCTTCAGAGAGTTCTTCCGCATCCACAAAGACCACATCCCTGTCATATTCTTCAGCAAGTAGTTCAATTGTTCCAGCCTCCAGCCTCTGATTGATAGATACTACCATGCCAAGATTCATGCAGTGCATGATGATCTCGTTGGGAGGCACATTGAGAAGCTCCGCCAAATCACTGACTGTAATAAACTCAGTAACCTCAAGTGTGCGCAGCTCTTTTTCTGATTTTTCGGTTTGCTGGATTTCTCGCTCTGCAGCCATCTCCTCTCGCTTCTGCTTACGGCGCTTTTGGCGCTTGCGTCCCGCTGAACCACCGGTACTCAGCATTGCGAGTGTTTCCTTCATTTTGGTTTCTACATCAGACTCATCAACTTTGGGAGTCTTGCGTGACTTGATTCGCTTTTTCTTTTTCTTCGGCTTGAGCACCTCCTCGGAATCCTTACCTGCCGACGCATCTTCTTTTACCCGCTTGGCTGCAATTTTCTTCTTCTTTGGCTTGTCAAAATCTTCGACGTCATCTTTTTTAGCGACAACAGGTGATTCTTCTTTTTTTGCTTTTTTCCCTTTTTTCTTTTTTCGACGCCCGACGGGCTCTTCTGCGGGTTCTGCTATTTGGATTTTACCAAGAACCCTGGTTCCAGCCAGTTTCTCTTTGCGTCCCCGTATAATGCTGATCTCATCCGCAACTTCGCCCTGAAGCTCCTCATCTGTTGCAGTTTCTTCCTCAATTTCAGAATCAGATTCATCCTCTTCCGGCTCTTCAATATCAGCGGCCTGGTCAGTTTCCAATAGCTCATCTTCATCTTCTGCAGCCACTGTTTTAGAGGGTTCCTTCTGTTTTTCGGCAGGCACTTTCAGATCCTTATCAGCTACTTCCCTATTTTTAACCTTTTTATCCGTTTTGGAAGTCTCCTTTTTTTCAGAATCTTTTGCATCCAAACCTGTTTCTTCAACCGATTCTTCTGATTCCTCAGTTTTTTCTTTCGGTTCTGGTTCGGGCTTATCGGCATCAAGGGGTTCCAGTGGAAGGACTTCCTCTTGATCAATAGCGGCATCGCTGGGCTTCAGATCATCCATCGGCTCGAGGAAGTTGTCGATGGTTACAGATTCATTTCTGCTGGTCCGGAATGTGCTTCTGCGCTCTTCATACTCCTCGCGGGCCCGTACATGGTCCTGGCTTTTTGCTTTGTCTTCACCGTAAACCGACTCCAGGGCAGAGTACATTTCAGGCGTAATTTTCACATTGGGTTTATTTTCAATGGAAAATCCATTGTCATTCAGCGAATCCACAATCGACTGCGTGGAAACGTTGAATTCCGATGCAACCTTGAATAAACGTTTCGGTTTACCAGCTTCTGTCATATATGATTTATTCTGTTCTGATGTTAACTACAAATTGACGGCATGTGCCGGGTCAGGCTTCATCTTCCTCAAATTCCTCTTCAATGGTTCGGATGATGTGTTTTGCATCCTTGAGTGCGAGCTTGCCTTCAGTCCGTCGTTCCAGTTCTGCAGGGCTTAGCTCCAAAACGGCTCTGGCCGTATCGCAACCAATATCGTAGAGCAACTGCACCATTTCGTTACCAAAATCGTCGGCAAATTCGAAAATATCGATGTCATCTTCATCTTCGACTTCGCGATAGACATCTATTTCATAATTTGTAAGTTGAGTGGCCAGACGGATGTTGACTCCGCCTTTTCCAATCGCTTTGGAGACCTGGTCGACGGGAACAACCACTTTGGCACGACGGTTCGCCTTGTCGAGCTCTACCGATTGCACGTGAGCAGGCTGGAGCGCGCGTTTTATAAACTCATGATCGTCATCGGTATAGTTGATGACATCAATATTCTCGTTACACAGTTCACGCACTATGGAGTGAATTCGGATTCCTTTCATACCTACGCAAGCGCCGACGGGATCCACCCGCTCATCATTCGAAATTACGGCAACCTTGGAACGGTCACCGGGTTCACGGACGGTTTTGATGATTTCAATGACGCCGTCGAATACCTCGGGTATTTCATTTTCAAAAAGACGCTCAAGAAACAGCGGCGAGGTGCGGGAAATGATTACACCCGGATTACCTTCCTGACGCTTTACTTCCACCACAACCGCCCGGATGGTATCTCCTTTGCGGTAGCGATCTTTGTAGATCTGATGTCCCTTGGGCAGGATAAGCTCCACTCCATTATGGTTCACCAGGATATCCCGGTTACGCACCTGGTAAACGTCACCAAGTACGATCTCGCCGATGCGATCGCTGTATTCCTCAAATATATTATCCTTTTCGATTTCACGTATGCGCTGTGCCAGGGTCTGACGGGCCATCATAACTGCTCTACGGCCAAAATCCTCGATTCTGAGCTCCTGTGCAAATTCATCATACAGCTCCAATTCCGGGTCCAGCTTTTTGGCTTCGGTTATGCCGATCTCATTAACCGGGTCACTGAGCTCCTCATCCGGCACTACCTCACGGATATGCATGATCTGGATCTCTCCCCGATCGGGATTCA
>SLLP01000186.1 GCA_007133995.1 Balneolales bacterium | reverse complement strand
ATGGTGTGGGTGTAACCGGTGTCATGGCTGAACAGAAGGGTGAACACGCGGATGAGCGCATAGACACCCACCTTGGTAAGCAGCCCACCAAAAATGGCCGATATTGCCACCGGCGGAGTGTGGTAGGATGCCGGCAACCAGAAGAACAGCGGAAAGACGGCGGCCTTGATGCCGAACGACACCATAAAGATCATCGCCACGGTGGTCACCAGTCCGGTGTTCTCCACTTCGGGAAGTCGCACGGCCAGATCAGCCATATTGAGCGTGCCGGTCATGCCGTACAGCATGGCCACGCCGAAAAGGAAGACCAATGATGAGAACAAATTTATGAAAACATACTTGAGTGCACCCTGAAGCTGATTCTTGCTGTTGCCCAGTGCCAGCAGGGTGAAGCTTGCAATCAGCATCACCTCAAACCAGACGTAGAGATTAAAAACATCACCGGTGAGGAAGCTTCCGTTGACACCCATGACGAGGATATGCAACAACGGGTAGTAACCGAACCGCTCTCGCTCGCTGTCGATATCGTAAATGGAGTAGATAGCAACGACCACACCCATGATCGCCGTAATGCCGATCATAAGCATGGCGAGCATGTCAACAACAAGCGTGATGCCGAACGGTGCTGCCCAGTTGCCGAGCTGAAGCACCTGGATGCCGTCGGCCTGGACATCCCGAAAGATCAGAATGACCGAAACAAGCAGTGCGCCCATGCCCAACAGGCCGAAGAGCCGCTGGAGGTATGAAGACTTCCGGAACAGCAGCGCCAGTGTGGCGGTGATCAGGGGAATCGCAATGGGTAGTACAAGCAATCCGTTCATGCGTCCCCTCTATTTTCAAGATTTTCCTTGGGTACAATGCCCGCAGAGGTGTCTTCGGCATCCTTAAGCAGCTCATCCTGGTCAACAGTGCCAAGCTCCCGATAGCTGCGATAGGCAAGCGCCAGGGCAAATGCCAATAATCCGAACCCGATCACAATGGCAGTGAGAATCAGCGCCTGCGGCAACGGGTTGGCAAATGGCGCCATCGGCTCCATGCTTCCCGCAGCAATGAGAGGCGGGTTTTCGGTGGATATTCGCCCGAGAGAGAAGAGGGCCAGGTTCACGGAGTTGCTGATCAAAATAATGCCGATGATTGTAAGGATCAGACTGCGCCTTAACAACAGGTAGATACCTGTCGCAAAAATGGCACCGGCTAAAATGGGTAATAACGTATCCATAAAACAGACTACTCTTCTTCGAGTGAAAAAATAACAGTGACAATGAATCCGACCACGCACAGATAGACCCCTATGTCAAATATCAGCGGGGTGCTAAGTTTTGTTTCCATCGCCCCCCATTCAATAAACAGCCATTTTCCGGTAAGGAAAGGCTCGGCCACAAACATGGGGATGAGCCCGCTCACAACCAGACTAAGCAAGCCGACCGAAATAAGCGTGATAGGGCTGATTCGCAGTACTTTGCGTGTAGCTTCGGTACCAAACGCTATGGCGTACAGGGTAAAGGCACCTGCACCTACCAGACCACCGATAAACCCGCCACCCGGCTCGTCATGTCCGCGGAAAAACAGGAACAGTGAGAAGAGGACCAGAATCCCGATCATCAGGCGGGTGGCTGTATGTAAAATCAGGCTTTTCATGATGATTTTTCTCGTTTTGATGCCGTATTGGAGGTTTCAGCGCCCCTTGGCTTTGAATTGCCGTTGGATCCGAATCGCTTCATTTTGATGAGAGCATACACAGCGAGTCCGGCTATGGCGACAACAACGACCTCACCCATGGTATCAAGCGCCCGGAAATCAACCAGGATCACATTGACTATGTTGCGGCCATGGGCCAGCGGATAGCTGGCTTCCGCATAAAACCCAGAGATAAAAGCGTCAAATGGTGCTGCTGTCGCAGCTAAAATTAGCAGAGTCATCATTACTCCTGCTCCAGTGGCGACTACCACATCACGGACTCTGGATGTCGTGCCCCGCACATCACTGATCTTGGGAATATGTACAAGCACAAGGACCACCAGAATCACGGTAAGTGTTTCCACCAGCACCTGGGTCATGGCAAGGTCGGCAGCACCGTGCATGAGATAGATGAGTGCCAGGCCGAATCCAACAATTCCCGCACCGATGACCATGGTCAGCCGCGAATGTCCGAATGCCAGCATAATGCCAAGTGAGGCAAGAATACCGATGGTCAGAGCCCACTCCTGGATGAGTACATTCTCAAAGGAGGGATCCCAGAAGATGCCCGAACGGGTGATAAAGGTATAGCCAACGGCAATCAGCAAGGTGGCAAGTATGGTAATGAGATAATTTGCCATCAAACCATTCTGGAAGACGCGTGTCTGAAAACCGGCAAGATTCAGCATTCCGCTTAGCAGTCCTTCGTAACCTTTTATCGGAAACTGGGCAAAACCGGTCTGATACACTCGCATTGGCACCGAGTCGCGAAGTCCGTCCCAGATCCTGTATACCAGAATACCGCCGGCAAGAGTGAGCAGGCTGAGTATAAGCGGCAGGTTGATCCCATGCCACAGCGAAAGATAGAAATCAAGCGGGGCGCCGTAAACACTAGATGCTACCGGCACCATAAGGGCCTTGTCCACCAGGAATGGAAGCACCCCGAGAAGCACGCTGAGCACGGCAAGGGTGAGCGGACCGACCCACATGGAGAGAGGGGCCTCATGCGCTTTTTTCGGCGTTTCCACCTTTTTGCCAAGGAAGGGGCGGATCACCACGATCGCTGATGCCGCCACAATGGCGATATTGGCAATAACGGCCAGCGTAATCACAAGAACCGGCCAGAGAGGTGCTTCAAGCGCGGCCTCATACACAATTTCCTTGGCAATGAAACCATAGAGCGGTGGTATGCCTGCCATCGAAATGGCAGCCAGTGCAGCAGCAGCAAAGGAGATGGGCATGAGCGCTCGAAGACCGCCAAGTTTCATCACATCCCGGGTGCCGGCTTCGTGATCCACTGCGCCGGCCACCATAAAGAGAGCGCCTTTATACATGGCATGGGAGAGGATGTAGACAGCCAGTCCCTGCATTGCAAGTTCTGTGCCGAGACCGATCAGCATCATCATGGTGCCCAACGCCATTACCGTGGAGTAGGCCAGAATCTGCTTCATGTCAGTGAAGCTAATTGAAAGCCATGCACTTATTAGAAGGGTTGCCAAACCGAATCCACCAACAAGCAGCAACCAGATTTCGGTGGACCCAAGTACCGGGTTGAGGCGGGCAAGCAGATAAACTCCCGCTTTGACCATGGTCGCGGAATGGAGGTAGGCACTCACAGGAGTCGGAGCTGCCATGGCACCGGGTAACCAGAAAGAGAACGGAAACTGGGCTGACTTTGTAAATGCACCAGCGAGTACAAGGATGAGAATGGCTACGTAATGCGGATGATCCCGGATAATATCCCCCTCATTGAGCAGAGCAGTAACCTCCCAGTGTCCAGATGCGAATCCCATCAGCACGAGACCGGCCACCATCGCGAGCCCGCCAATACCAGTGACGAGTAGGGCCTGGAGCGCCGCTTTTCTCGAGTTTTCCTGTTCATGACTGTAGCCGATCAAAATGAACGAGGTGAAACTGGTAAGCTCCCAGAAGACAAAAATACTGATGAGATTATCGGCCAGAACCACCCCGAGCATGGATCCCATAAAGAGCAGAACGGCACAGTAGAACCGGGGCAGATTGGCATCCCCGGCCAGATATCCGCTGCCGTAAAGGACAATGAACGTACCTATTCCAGTGATAATCAATCCGAACATGAGACTGAGTCCGTCAAGATAGAACGCAAGGTTTACATGGAACATGGCCATGGATACCCAGGTGGTGGACTCTTTGACGACGTTACCGGCAGCGATGTGGGGAAGCCAGGAAATCAGATAAACGAAGCTTCCAAGCGGGAGCAGGGCCAGCACCCATCCGGACTTTTCTTTAAACAGCCTGTGTATCCACGGTGAGATAAGGGCAATGGCAAAAATGAGGGCAACTACAATCAGCATACCTGCCCCCTGCCGCAGCCGGTCACATTTCTTCCAGGGTCAACACATCCCGTTATATAAATTGGAACGCTCATATACTTGTACTTAGAACGATATTTGAAAAATGTCATTTTAACTTATCTTCCGTGTCAGCTGTACTGTGCATCAGTCGTCTTTGGGGAGTTCGCCTGCCTCATGACCAGGAGTACCCTTTTGTTCATAATACGTCTTCAGGTCGTCGACAACTGTGCCCTTCCAGAACTCGAACCCACTCTTGTAAGCAGCCCGGCCAATGGCATGAGCAGCCACGGGAGCTGTCATCAATATGAAAATAATGGTGGCTATAGCGCGTGATATGATTCCGATCTCACCGTAAGTGAATGCTACGGATAACAGAATGAGTCCGGCCCCGAGCGTACCCGCTTTGGTGGAGGCATGCATTCTCATCAGGATATCCGGCAGGCGCAAAATGCCTACAGATGCTACCAAAACAAAAAACCCACCTGAAATAAGCAGTATTCCGGCAATAATCTCAAACATGGGTACCCTCGTTATTTTGTCGTTCTGCTCTTATGAAGACAAAACGGGCGAATGCAATGGTGCCCAGAAATGCCACAAGGGCGAGGACAATGGCCACATCAAGATACACCGGATGTCCGGATGATATGGAGTAGGTTGCGATCAGACTGATTACAACAAAAGCGATCAGATCCAGAGCCACTACTCTGTCCGGTAAACTCGGCCCTATGGCCACTCTGATGATCGACACCAGAAGTGAAATGCTTAACAGGACATATGCAATAATAACTGCCAGTGAAAAAAAATCCATTGGGATAAATTTTTAATTTCGAGACGAATGCAAAAATAAGTTGAGACTATTCGTCCGACCTCCGATCAATTTGACGGCACAATATAAGAATCTGCTCTGTTTGCTACAAAAAATTAAGGTGGACACGTTCTAAAAACTGTATTTACAAAGCCAAAAGACCTTTACTTGCATTAACCGGTTAAGTATAAAAAACCAAAAAACGAAGCAATGGGATAGTTTCGGGGGCACTGCACCGTTACCGGTATGGAAATAATTTGAAAAATCGTATAATCCCGGAGGGTAATATTTCACATTCCGCATTTTCTATTCAATCGATAACAGGATGCATTTACCATTTTTTTTAGCCAGAAGATTTGTTGCCGGAGAGAATCTCTCCCAAGCCGTTTCGAAAGTGAAGGAGCTAAATAAAAAGGGGATCCCCGTGACTCTTGATCTTCTTGGTGAAAATGTGACGGACCGGGAGACAGCGGACTCCACTACCCGGGAATACCGCGACCTGCTTGATGGCATCAGGGACGAGCAGCTGGATGCGACCATCTCCATCAAACTGACCATGCTCGGCCTTGACATCGATACCGGGTACTGCCAGGACAACCTCCACAAGCTGCTTGACAAGGCCAAAGAGCTGGATCAGTTCGTGCGAATAGATATGGAGGGGTCGGATTACGTTCAGCGCACGCTCGACCTTTTTCATGATGCGCGAAAAAAATATGGCCGGCATGTCGGCATAGTGATTCAGGCGTATCTGTTCAGAAGCCGTGAGGACATTGCCGCCCTCGCACAAGATGGTGTCGACGTCAGGCTTTGTAAAGGAGCATATAACGAGCCTCCATCGCTGGCCTATAAAAACATGTCGGAAATCCGAACCGTGTTCAAGGATTACGCCGCAGAACTGATGAAATCAACCAAAAACACCCGTATTGCTACTCATGATGATCATCTTATAGCATGGACAAAGCGTTATGCCGAGGAAAATCGTATTCCTAAAGAGAGGTTTGAATTCCAGATGCTTTACGGCCTGCGGCTTAGTACATGCGAAGACCTGGTAAAAGAAGGATATCGCGTTCGCATATACGTGCCATATGGTACCATGTGGTTTCCCTATTTCAGCAGGCGGCTGCGTGAACGCAAAGAGAATATCTGGTTCATACTGACCAATATGCTGAAAAGATAACGGCAGTGGTAAGCAGGGGTAAGGATAAGATAAAGAGGAAAGGTAAAAGTAAGGGCGATACCGGTGGATTCCGCGCATCACCCCTACGAATTACGAGTGCTTCGATCAGAGACTGAATCCGACCAGAAAAAAGAGATCCTCCGCATAAGGGTTCAGTATTACGCTGGACGATAGTCCAATCTCAAGGGACTCCGATACCTTCAAGGTCCTTCCGGCGGTGATGCCTGTGTTGATGACGGCCGGCCCCGATGTTCCATACAATGCCGATTCGGTGGGTGTCATGCCGACAAAGAACCCAATCGGTTCAGAGTCATAGGCCAACTCAAAATACATGGAGTTGTCGTCATCATTGGTCAAAAACATCCCGGCAAAAAAGGAAAGGGGAAGGTCTGCAATATCTGAAAATCCGATTCCGGCTTCAATATAATGTGCATCCGATGAAAAATAGTCCCCGGCACCCGGTACAGGGAAGGTATAGTCGGTCAGGTACAATGAAAGGTCGCCTGCACCGGTTTCGAAGGTATAGGAAGCGAAAAAGTCCACTTCGTATCCGTCTAAGTCACCTGTCGTTGCCACAGCCGCCCAGGTTCCGATTTCAAGTCCACCATGGGTGTAACTTATTTCCGGCTGAAGACTGGGTGAGTTCCCAAAATCAGCTCCTCGCCATACATACCTGCTCATGATGTCAAGATT
>SLLP01000017.1 GCA_007133995.1 Balneolales bacterium | reverse complement strand
CTTATCAGATGAATTTGGATCACAGCAAGGCATTTAACCATATTATTTCACTCCATGATCAAACCAAAATTCTGGAAGCGAATCAAGGCGCAATCCGATCTGATCTTTCAGTCACCATTTTTAAAGCGAATGTCGCAACTTGAGCGCTATGAATTCCTGCAGCTAAGTCACCGACGCCGTTTCAAAGCCGGTGAATACATCTATCATCAAGGTGATCCAGGCACGGGCCTATACATGATAGAGCAGGGATCGGTCGAACTTCTGTATCAGGAGGAGCACACAGATAATGCTGCACAACTAACTATGCTCCATGCCCCTGAGTGTTTTGGAGCCTTTAGTGTGGATTATCTGGTGCGGCGCAAGGCCTCCGCAAGATGCACCTCAGAGACTGTACTATACGGTTTTTTTATCTCCGACTACCAGACCCTGGCTAAACGACACCCCAGGATAGCACTACGGTTCCTGGAGACGTTAAACGTTCTTGCAACACATAAGTACGACCTGGTCATGTCCCGAATCTCTCGTATTGACGATGATGATGATAACGGTCTCGAGGCATATGCCCTGCTCTTTGAAACATATGATATTCCCGTCAAGGTATCATCAGGAGCAAAATCAACCGATCTGGAATGAGTCAAAAAACACCTCCATCACCGGTAAAAAAGGGACGGGAACTGATTCTGGATATCACAACTGCTGCTTTTGAGGGCAAGGGCCTGGGAAGAGCCGGTGACTATGCCGTTTTCGTAAAAAATGCCGCACCCGGAGACCGTGTTCGTATCCGCATCAACCGCAAGCGAAAAAACTACGCGGAAGGCCAGCTGATTGAGATACTCGAACCTTCACCAGTTAGAATTTCCCCAAAATGCCGTCATGCCGGTGTCTGCGGCGGCTGCACCTGGCAGCATGTTCCCTATGAGGAGGAACTGAAATACAAGTCGGGTCATGTTGCCGATCATTTCCAGCGGATAGGAGGATTTCGACACATCCAAACCGAACCCGTAATCGGGGCATCGGAGCCATTTTATTACCGTAACAAAATGGAGTATACCTTCGGTGACCGCCGCTGGCTGACCAACGACGAGATACAGTCCGACAAACCCATCGTGGACAGAAATTTTGCCCTTGGACTGCATGTTCCCGGCCGCTATGATCGCATTTTGAACCTGGAGGAATGCCACCTGCAGGATCCGGTATCCTTCCGGATTCTCGATGCAGTTCGGGAGTACGCTCTTGCCAATCGCATCCTGCCGTACAATACACACAAACACGAAGGCTTCCTTCGCAACCTGATCATCCGCAATTCAGTGCATACCGGTGACCTGATGATTAACCTGGTCACCAACGGTGATGAAAAGCACATCATTCAGCCAATGACTACGCATCTTCTGGGTATCTTTCCGGAGATTACCACGGTCATCAACACCATCAACGACACGCGCTCTCCTTCATCTGAAGGGCGGTACCAGAATGTGCTGCATGGACCAGGTTACATCCGGGAGCATATCGGTAAATATCATTTCCGCATCGATCCAAACACATTTTTCCAGACCAATACCGTACAGGCGGAGGTGCTGTATGATGTGGTTCTGCAGGCACTTGGGGATTCTACTTCAGATGCGCCAGCTGATTCATCCGGTCGTGGTGCTGAATCGGTATCATCGGAGGAAAATGTCCTCTATGATCTCTATTGCGGGGTTGGAACACTGTCGCTCTATCTGAGTGCCAAGGCCAAAAAAATGGTTGGAATTGAGATCCACGAGGGAGCTGTTAAAAAAGCAAGAGAAAACGCCGCTGAAAACCGGGTAGAACATGCCTTTTTTGAGCAGGGTGACATGAAGGATATCTTTAATGATGCGCTTATCCAGCAACACGGCAGGCCCGAAGTGATCGTAACCGACCCGCCGCGTGCCGGTATGCATGAATCGGTGATTGAGCAGATCAAAATAATCGCTCCGAAAAAAATTATTTATGTGAGCTGCAACAGTGCCACACAGGCCCGTGATGTGGCCATGCTTACTGAGCAATACCATGTGGAACGCATCCAGCCGGTTGACATGTTTCCCCAGACATATCATATTGAGTCGGTGGCCGTTCTTTCCAGGAAACCTATTTAAAATAAGTAAATCAGATGAGAATGTGATGAAATGGCCATGACCGGGCATAATCCCGGATACACAGACGCATGATTATAATCGTCATGGACATTCTATCTGACCTATTGAATCAGAAATTATAAACAGATGAAATGCCCATGGCGGCTAACCGCCACACAAAAGCATGATTATAATCAACATGGGCATTACATGTGACTGCTTGAAACAAAAATTATAAACACATGAAAATCAGTGTGATCGGAGCAGGTTTAGGTGGATTATCAGCCGCAGCAGTACTGGCCTCCCGGGGACATAAAGTGGATCTGTTCGAGCAAAATGAACATCCCGGCGGCAAGATGCAGGAGGTACGTGAAGCCGGTTTTCGATTCGATACCGGACCCAGCCTGCTTACCATGCCTTTTCTGCTGGAGCAGGTGTTTGAGCGTTGCGGCAAATCTGCAACCGACTATCTGGAGTGGGACCAACCCGAGCCGATATGTCGTTATCAGTTCACTGACGGCGCCGTATTCCATAACTATCTTGATCCTGCCAGGAATCGCGAGGAGCTGATGCGCATCGCCCCCGAGGATGTGGAGGCGTGGGATGATTTTCTGGATTACGGATTCGACCTGTACCGCCGTACCGCCGAGACATTTCTTTTCAATCCGCTGCAAGGGTTGGGGGATATGCAGCTGCGTGACATTCCCGATTTTCTGCGTATTGATGCCTTTTCGACCGTATCAAAGCGCGTTGATGACTATTTCAGCTCCCCCAGGCTGCGTCAGCTTTTCAAGCGTTTCCCAACGTACAACGGCTCTTCACCATACCTGGCTCCCGCGACGCTAAATGTCATTCCCTATGTGGAGCTTCGCCTTGGCGGTTATTACATCAGAGGCGGCATGTACAACCTGGCACGGGCCTTGGTAAAGCTGGCCGAGGACTGCGGGGTTCGCATTCACACAGGCGTACCGGTAGACATGATTGTTCCGGATCCCGGCCGAAAACGCTCGATTTCCGGAATCATGATTAACGGAACACTGTACGAGGCCGATGCCGTGGTCGCCAACAGCGACGCCACTGCAACCTATCTGAGTCTTATGCCGAACAACGCGCTATCCCCGCTGAAAAAAAGAAAGATATCGCGTCTTGAACCCTCCTGCTCGGGTTTCGTTGTGTTGCTGGGGTTGAACCGCACCTATCCGCAGCTCAGACACCATAACATATTTTTTTCGGAGCATTACGAAGAGGAGTTTCAGGCGATTTTT
The DNA here is from genome assembly GCA_007133995.1 of Balneolales bacterium. Classification (GTDB taxonomy): domain Bacteria; phylum Bacteroidota; class Rhodothermia; order Balneolales; family Natronogracilivirgulaceae; genus SKNL01. Next base: position 3,402 of record SLLP01000017.1, on the reverse strand, counting down.
GATCTGAGGGAGCCCCCGCAGGATCCGACGGTGTATATCACCAATACATCAGCAACCGATCCTCTCGATGCCCCGCCCGAATGCTCGAACCTCTTCATTTTGGTGAATGCACCCTATACGGCGAATGGTCAGCATTGGCATGAATGGACAGAAACGTATACGGACCACATCATCCACACGATGGAGGCTCGCGGCCTTGAGGGGCTCAGGGATGCCATAGTGGTCCGGAAAGTGATCACTCCTCCTGATTTTGAGCATCTGTATGGCTCGAACAGGGGAAGTATCTACGGCACAAGCTCAAATAACAGAAATGCGGCATTCCTCAGACCGCGGAACAAGTCACCCTGGTACGACAATCTCTTTCTTTGCGGCGGCAGCACGCATCCTGGAGGCGGCATTCCACTGGTAATGCAGTCAGCCATGAATGTAGATACGCTTGTGAAGCGACAGGTCGGACAAAACTCATGATACCGGAAGTCTGGAACAATCGGAATCCCATTATGACCCCGTCTTTCCCCTGCTTCCAGCCCTTTTTCCGAGATTGATCACTTCCACATCCACGATTTTGCTTTTTGCAAGCCCGAACCGGACAACGGTCCGGAATTCGTGAAACCCGTGCACCCCGGCCGCACCGGGATTCATGTAAATCATACTGCCCTTTTCATGATCACGGGAAATTTTAAGGATGTGTGTGTGACCGCAAATAAACAGATCGGGAGGATTCTGTTCCAGATCCATTTTGATGGGGAGTGCATAGCGACCGGGATTACCGCCAATATGCGTTATCCAGACATCCACTCCTTCCTTCTCAAAGCGTTGATGCATCGGATAGACTTCGCGAATATCCTGACCGTCAATATTCCCGTAGACACCGATCAGGGGTGCAATGGCTTCAAGCCGGCGGGCTACCTCAATATTTCCGAAATCGCCGGCATGCCAGATCTCATCCACGCCGCTGAAGTAATCGGCTATTTGTGGATCCAGAAAGCGATGAGTGTCTGATATCAGCCCTATTTTAAGCATCGTACATATTGTGTATCATAGGGTCACGGTTTGTAATGATGTCATTATACGGCAATATGCAGCAGGGATAAAGCATTTTCTATTGTTGTATTACGATTTTCGTATTCACCTCTAAATTATTCAAATCAGTCAATAATGCCCGATTTCAGTATTATCATAGTCACATGGAATGCTCTTCATCACCTCAAAACCTATCTTCCGTCGGTATGGGATCACTCTCGAAATGAAGCTGAAATCATCATAGCAGACAATGCCTCCACGGACGGGACGGCGGAATGGGTTGCCGCAAATTTCCCGGAAATGAGCGTTGTGACCTTGAAATATAACTACGGATATTGCGGCGGGAACAACAGGGCCGCCACTCATGCCCGTGCGGAAAATCTGATTTTTTTGAACAATGATGTGGAGGTTACTGCCGGATGGCTTGATCCATTGAAAAAGATGCTGCATTCGGATGCCAACGTAGCAGCGGTGCAACCGAAACTGCGCAGCTGGAGTGAGCGGAGTTATTTTGAATATGCCGGTGCGGCGGGCGGTATGCTTGACCGATACGCCTACCCGTTTTGCCGGGGACGCATTTTTGACACGCCGGAAGAGGATACCGGTCAATACGATGAACCATGTGATATTTCCTGGGCGAGTGGCGCCGCGCTTGTCGTCCGGCGGGAGCCGTTTCTGGAGAACGGTGGATTTGACGAGACTTTCGAGTTTCATATGGAAGAGATCGACCTCTGCTGGCGGCTCTGGAACCGGGGATACCGGGTCCGTTTCTGTCCTGATTCCGTAGTGTATCACCTGGGCGGCGGCTCCCTTCCACCCGACTCTCCCCGCAAGATTTATTACAACTATCGCAACAACCTGAAAATGATCTTTAAAAATATGCGTCTGCGACATCTTCCGGGACGGCTCTATATGCGAATAATTCTGGACGGTGTGGCTTTCGCCCGGGCCCTGCTCCGGTTTCAGTGGCTGGAGTGCGGTGCCATACTGCGCGCTCATCTTCATTTTTACCGGTCACTCCCCGGTCTTATCACTCTACGAAGGTCACTGAACAGAGTCCGAACTGCTGCAAACGACGACAAGGTATTGCGACCCTATTCCATCATCTGGCATTATTTTTTTCGTGGCAGAAAGACCTACAACTCGTTGCCTGACACTGGTAATTGACTCTCAATCTGGCTATTATTGAAGTTTGCATAAACACTGAATAACAGTATGATTCCTGATTTCAAACAGACCATTCCGATTGACCAGATCGGTGTGGAAGAGCGTGCTGCACGGTTCCGCACCCGAAGCATCAAAAAAGAATCCAAGCTTTTCGCATTGAAGCTTGCGTTGCGGATGGTTGACCTCACCACACTTGAGGGCATGGACTCTCCCGGCAAAGTGAGACAACTCTGCTACAAGGCGATGTATCCCTATGAAGCGGATCCGGAGATCCCGAAGGTTGCGGCCATCTGCGTCTACCCGAACCGGGTGCGGCTGGCGGCTGAGATCCTCAAAGGGACCGGCATCCACGTGGCCAGTGTGGCCACATCCTTCCCAAGCGGCATGGGTACGCTCAAATCGCGCATCAACGAAGTGAAGTACGCTGTGGACGAGGGCGCCGATGAAATTGACATGGTCACCTCGCGATGGGCCTTTCTGAAGGGCGAATACAATTACGTATTCGATGAAGTTGCAACGTTCAAGGAGGCCTGCGGTCCGGCGCATCTGAAGGTGATTCTGGAGACCGGCGAGCTTGAGACGTATGAGAATGTCCGGAAGGCCAGCGATATTGCCATCTACGCCGGGGCCGATTTCATCAAGACATCGACGGGAAAAATCTCGCCTGCGGCCACCATGCCTGTCACGCTGGTGATGTTGTATGCCATCCGCGATTACTACCTGAAAACCGGCAGCAAGATCGGCATGAAACCGGCCGGCGGCATCCGTGATGCCAAAACGGCCCTGCACTATCTGGCGATGGTCAAGGAGACCCTTGGGGCCGACTGGCTCACGCCCGACCTGTTCCGATTCGGTGCCAGCGCACTCGCCAACGACTTGCTGATGCAGATCATCAAACAGAAAACCGGTCAATACCAATCCCCCGACTATTTCTCAATCGGATAAGCTTATGTCAGAAAAGGAACTCGCCACCCGACAGAATCTTCGCTTCGATGAATTATGGGCTTATGATCCGGCCCCCGAAAGTCCGGATTATGTGAAGATCGAAGAGCAGTACAACCTGTTTATCGACGGCAAATTCCAGGAGCCTACGAGCGGCCGCTATTTTGAAACCATCAATCCGGCCAATGAAACATTGCTTTCACGGGTTGCCAGGGCGGAGAAGAGCGATCTGGACAAGGCGGTGGCCGCCGCACGGAAGGCCTATGACGG
>SLLP01000176.1 GCA_007133995.1 Balneolales bacterium | reverse complement strand
GTACATCCCATATCTATTTTAAGGAATCCGCCTCATATACTACCAACGCCGTCAGACGCACCTGGGGCAGCATCAAGTCCATGTTTCAGTAGGTGACCGTGTTTGAACCCGATGCCAACAGCCACTTGTTAATGAGTCCGGCCCGCATCGAACGGACCGTCACCAGAATAGCCTACCAGATTTATGAGGATACCCGCGGTTCGGACCGCCTGCTTATCCTGGGTATACACAAAAGAGGATATCAACTTGCCTGCATGCTTGCCGGGAAACTTTCTGATATTTACGGGACATCAATTGCCGTTCGTCCACTGGGAGTGAAAGAGCACATTGGCACCGGACTTACCGTTGATGAGGAGCTAACCGATGCGGCACGCGGCAAACGAGTGATAATTTTTGATGACGTACTGTACAGTGGTCAGACCATGTTCGAGGCCATACGGGAACTGACGGTTGATGAGCGTCCGAATGAAATCCGGCTTGCGGCCCTGATTGACCGGGGCCATCGACGCTACCCTGTTGATATCTGTTATCTCGGGCTTTATTGTCCAACCAAGCTTAAGGAACATGTGCATTGCCGGTTTTCAGAGGAGGGCAAGGCAGAGGGAGTTTGGTTGATATCATCTGGTGCTTCTGCAGTCATTCGTAACTAACCATAGCCACATGATTTAAACCAACTATTCAAACGATAGCCTCCATGATTGAGAAAAACTTTGTCCACACCCTTGTTGCATGCCTTTTTACTGCCACTTCCGTCTTTGCGCAGACGGAACCTGTCCCAAACCCCGATACCGGTGACCCGGTTTTGGAAGACGTGGAAACATCCAATTGGAGTCACAGTCTCCGCACCTCACTCACCGGCACACAGGCCACATACCGCAACTGGAGCCAGGGAGGTACTGACAACCTGGCCATCCTTGGAACAATGGCATATGTCTCCGAGTACACAAAGGATAAATATACGTACAAGCTTGATATCAATCTGAGGTACGGTCAGTCCCGAATTGGTGATGGCGACTTCATCAAGAGCGATGACCGCATCCGGATTCGGAATCAGGCCAGACGAAGCTTTCAAGATGAGCGTCTGAGCGCCATATTCAATGTGAACTTTGAATCGCAGTTTGACAAGGGCTATGAGAATCCCATTCCCGAAGAGGGAAAGGAGCGCATACTGATATCACGTTTTATGGCACCTGCATACATTACAGAGGTGCTTGGTCTGGGTTATCGCCCGGTTAAAAACCTGCGGTTTGAGGGTGGCATTGCAATGAAACAAACCATTGTTGCAGACACATCTCTCTCTTTTCGTTACTTTCAGGAGCATGACAAAACATTTCGTAATGAAGGTGGTCTCTCCTTTCTTATAGGTTATGAGCGTCGAATTATGGAGGATATCCAATACGCTGGATATGTGGAGACCTTTACCAATGTCAACAGAGCCCTCTCAAATACGGATGTTCTTTTCGTGAATGAAATTACAGGACGGATCAATCGTTATATCAGTGCGAATGTGGAGTTTGTCCTGGCCTATGACAGCGACGTTGATCCTGATTGGCAGGTCAAGCAGATCATATCCGTCGGTTTTAGCTATTCCTTTTTTGGCGAATAGGCAGTTCCCGGAGATACCGCGTTCGTGTTAATCATCATTGAAAAGTTCATTTTACCGGGACCCCATACCGAGCCCGAGAGGAAGATGTTGTGACTCATTGGTAATATTCTTCTCACATATCGGCGCAGGAATCAGTATATTGGTCCTTAATTTTTAATAGCGCCACTATTTGGTATTATCATCTGTTCAGAGCATTATGGCAAGCTTGCTGCATTACCAGGTGCATTTGATGATGCAGCTTCAGCTCCCCCGCTTCCTGGTTCTTCGATCATAATATCAATTTGTATTTTCTGTATTTTTGGATCTATAATAGTTAGGATCATGCGTTGCTGGCATGTTTTATTAGTCTCGTTTTTTTTTACCCTGACAGGGTTAGAGTCCGCCAGTGCCCAGAAACTGCCCATGCCAACCGATGATTTGCTTACCAGTGTTGAAGAAGAGGGGGACTGGGATATCCGGTTCAGGGCCGGTTTAAACGGCTCCCAGGCATACCACCGCGAGTGGGCACAGGGTGGTGTGGATCGGATTGCTGTTGTTGCAAACTCGGTATTTTCTGGTGTCTATACCGATGGACCGTATCAGTATGGATTTCGCCTTGATTTACGCTATGGACAAACCCGGCAGGATCGTGACGCATTTCGCAAAAGTCAGGATTTGATCCGGCTGCGAAATCAGTTCCGACGGCGTTTTTCTGATGAGCGTTTCAGCCTGACCGGAAATATCAATTTTGATACGCAGTTCGACAAAGGATATGATCGAAGTTTCGAAAATGTTCAGTCCAGATTTCTGGCTCCCGGCACCCTTATTCAAACGATTGGTCTGTCGTTCGATCCGGACAGCTATTTAGAGTCTACTGTGGGTATTTCACTGCGGCAGACATTCATGCGTGATACATCGTTGTCAGAAAGATACGGACTTGATGAAGGAGACTGGTTCCGGAATGAGGCCGGTTTTTCCGTTGTTATGAGTTATGAACGGGAAATATGGACAAATGTCACATACACCGGATATATTGAAACCTTCAGTAATCTTCAGAAAAGTCTGATGAGTACCGATGTCAATTTCACCAATGAACTGGTTGGCCGGATCAACAACTATTTAACCACTAATTTTGAGCTTGCCTTCCAGTACAATGATGATATTACCAAAGCGCTTCAGATCAAGCAGATTCTGTCAGTTGGCATAAACTACAGATTCAGGTAAACACCAGTTTGTCATGCTGCCAGATGAATATATTGATCGATTACAGGATTTGCTGGAACAGTTGCGCAGAAAAATGGGCAGCGACTCTTCCGCCGGATCCGATGCTCAATCCTATAATCTGCCTGTTCACTGGGAAAAGCTGGACGAAGCCCTGAATAATTTGGTAGAGCGGCTATCAAGGCACTATCCGTTTCATGAATCCTTCTATGCCGGTCAGATGCTCAAGCCGCCTCATCCAGCCGCCTGGCTTGCTTATGCGCTGGCTATGACCATCAATCCCAACAATCACGCCCTCGATGGCGGACCAGAGGCATCATTTATGGAGAAGGAGGTGGTCCGGCTGCTCGTGCAGATGACAGGCTTTCCGGATCAGGCGCTTGGTCACCTCACCAGCAGCGGAACCATTGCAAACCTGGAGGCGCTTTGGGTGGCACGTGAGTTGCACCCTGATCGGCCAATAGCCGTATCAAACCAGGCGCATTACACCCATCAGAGGATGGGGCAGGTGCTGAGGCACCCTGTTATGATTCTTCCGGTGGATGAAGACGGGCTTCCCGATCCAGCCCGAATTGACCCTGAGCATCCGCTTCCCGGGACTGTGGTGGTCACGCTTGGTACCACCGGCCAGGGCAGGGTGGAACCGCTCCATCGTATTCTTCCATGGGCAAGGAAGAACCATGTGCGTGTTCATGTTGATGCGGCTTACGGCGGTTTTTTTCATCTTATTCGTAACACCGGCCTGATCGACCCCGAGCCCTGGAAGTCGTTGAAGGATGTTGACAGCATCGTCATTGATCCACATAAGCATGGTCTTCAGCCGTATGGATGCGGTACGGTTATGTTTCGAGATCCTTCAGTCGGAAGGTTTTACCAACACGACTCACCCTATACCTACTTTACTTCCGGTGACATGCACCTTGGCGAGATCAGTCTGGAGTGTTCCCGCGCGGGATCGGCAGCTATCGCCCTCTGGTTTACCTTGCAACTGTTCCTGCCGGATGCGGTACTGTACAGTCTTTCTGAAAAACCGGAGGAAAAAAAAGACGCAAGTGTCGCTGATGAAGCTGCAACTACAGCCGGACTCCCGCAGATCCTGGCAAATTGCAGGAAGGCGGCTCTGAGGCTTTACGATGCGCTTGAGGCATCGGACCGATATCATCCGGTGATGCGACCCGAGCTCGATATTGTAACCTGGATTCCGGCAACCCGTGTTAACTCCTATTCGGCTGTCAGTAAAAAATCCGAGGAAATTCTCAGGCGGGGGATGGATGCGGAGTCGCGTGAAAGCAAACTGTACCTGAGCGCTCTGTCGCTGGACCAAAGCGATGCTGTTCGTTTGCTTCCGGAACTCAAGGCGGATCAGCAAAGTGTAAAGGTATTGCGAAGTGTGTTGATGAAGCCGGAGCACCTCGGTTTTATTCCCGAAATGGCGCGCCGGCTTCACAGGCTGAATGACAGAACGGATTGATGTCTGGTTCGCCTCAAGGAAGTATGTACATTATGTAGGACAAAAATAAATCAGATATCAAACTTGATGCCCTGGGCTAATGGCATTTCATTACTCCAGTTGATGGTATTGGTCTGGCGTCGCATATAGAACTTCCATGCATCGGATCCCGATTCGCGCCCGCCGCCGGTTTCCTTCTCGCCACCAAATGCCCCGCCTATTTCGGCACCGCTGGTTCCGATATTGACATTGGCAATACCACAGTCGGATCCCTTGGCGCTGAGGAAGCGTTCCGCCTCACGCACGTTAAGCGTGAATATGGATGAGCTGAGCCCCTGTGGTACATCGTTATGCATCTCGATCGCTTCATCAAAAGTTTCGTAGCGGATAAGGTAGAGGATCGGTGCAAATGTCTCTTCCTGTACGATTGGATACTCGTTTTTGGCAAGGCATAGTGCAGGTCTGACGTAGTTGCGCCCGGGAACGCCCTCTGTGATCGGCTCACCGCCAAACAGGATCTCGCCACCCTGGTCTTTAAGGGTTTTGAGCGCCTTTTGCATTGTTTCTACAGCACCGTAGTCAATCATTGGCCCTACCAGATATTTGTCATTCATTGGGTCGCCAATAGTGATTTTTTCATATACATCGATAAGCCGTTTTTTGACTTCCTCGAATATTGAAGAATGGACAATGAGCCTGCGGGTGGATGTGCAACGCTGGCCGGCCGTGCCCACAGCTCCAAAAACCGTTGCACGAACAGCCATTTCGATATCAGCATGTTCTGTAATGATGATGGCATTGTTTCCACCGAGTTCCAGAATGGATTTGCCCAGACGTGCAGATACCTGCGGACCCACTTTCTGTCCCATGGCTGTGGATCCGGTTGCAGATATCAGGGGAATCCGTTTGTCGAGAGCCATCTTTTCGCCAATTACACGGTCGGTCGTGATCAGGCTGAAGACCGCTTCCGGCATGTTGTTTTTGCGCATGACTTCGGCCGCCAGCTTTTGGCAGGCCAATGCAGTGAGCGGGGTCTTGCTTGAGGGTTTCCAGAGGATGACATCACCGCAAACAGCTGCGATCATGGCGTTCCAGCTCCACACAGCAACCGGAAAGTTGAATGAGGATATCACGCCTGCAATACCCAGGGGATGATACTGGTCATAGAGACGATGTTCGGGCCGCTCAGACTGCATGGTGTAACCGTAAAGTTGGCGGGACAGACCAACGGCAAAATCACAGATGTCGATCATCTCCTGCACCTCACCGAGACCTTCCTGAAGAATTTTTCCATTCTCGAGTGTCACCAGGCGACCTAGATCTTCTTTATGTTCACGTAGAGCTTCACCGATCTGGCGCACGATTTCTCCTCTTTTTGGTGCCGGGACTTGCCTCCACTCCAGAAATGCGGCCTGTGCTGCCTCAACCACTTCTTCGTACTGGTCTTCTGATGTCCAGCTGATTTCAGCAATGACACTGTCATCTATCGGTGAAATGCTCTTGATTCTTTCCCGATGTTCCCATCCGTAGCTTTTCGATCCGATCCATGTTCCGTCGTTTACGGCCTCAATGCCAAGTCGCTCTAGTAAGCCCATAATGTGTCCTGTAATTTTGGATTTATCCTGTATTTATGATTCGCATGCTCAATAATATCCTCTGATCACCGCATTTCGGGTGTCTGGAATAACCTAATTCAAAAAAATGGAAACAGCAATAACTTGAGAGTGGCCAGGATGCTATTTCAGCGGTTACTGTTTTTGGTTTATTTTCATTTCTAAAGGATGTTTCGCCCCGGCATCTTAAAAGTTGAAAACGGCCCTGATCTCCATATTCGGGTACGTCCGGGTTGTGCTTTTGCGCTCTTGGCGGTGGAATGCCGGGGCAATGTCGTCCGGGTAGGTTATGTAGAGGCGTCGCCGCACCTCCTGCCGCTGCATCCATCCTCTTATGATGAGCCGGTTGCCGGAAAAAAAATGCAAATTGATATCCACACTCGGGCCGAATTGCCGGGTCAACTGCAGGCCGGGTGCGGATCTTGTGACTTGTCGTACACCATGCTCATCGGCTACATCCGCCGTAATGGTTGCCAGCGGTAAAAAATCACGTCGAAGAAAGATACGCCCGCCCAATCCGATACGATGGTGCCCGGATTGGTAATATATCATGCTTTCCATGTCGTAGGTGATCAGGGTATCGGTCGGGGTTTCCTGAAACGTGTCCCAAAATAGTCGTCCTATCCGAAGTTCAGTCCGAGCACCACTCAATTCAAACTGCCATGAATCGGAAAGGGTGATAGCAGCATCGGTTTGAAAGGCATACTCCCTGGATGACTGATCGTTTTTCGGACGCCCTTCCAGCTGGAAATCCTCAACGGTGTAGTTTGCCCGTACAAGAAATGTACTCCGGAGTTCAAGTCGTTCGTGCGGTAGCCAGCGTACAGACGGGGCCAGTCGAATGGTACGTCGCCAGTTGTTTTCAATACTTCGGACTGCCGAGAGATAAACATAATGCGTTGCTTCGCCGCCTGCCCGCATAGTCAGGTCAAAATAGGGTGAAAAAACATGCCGGTTTGTAATCATGACATGATAGGTCAGCTCATCCCGGTCGTCCTGATTGATTTCAGGTGTATCGTAACGCAGGATGCCGGATCGGGCACGTAATAACAGCTCATTGTTTTCAGATAAGCGAAATCGGCTGTGAGTGAAAAGTTCAAATCTGCTTTGATCAAAGTTGGAATTCCGAAGGGTCTCGTTTCTTCTTGTAATCTGGTCCTCAGGAAAGTCACCTGTGTTGATGAGGCGTGAGCCACGGTTTATGTAGCCGAGATTCAAACCAAGAGTCATTCGATTTCGTCGAATGGAGTAGTCAGCCATAGCTTGAAGCTGCTATTCACGGCGCTGTGTCCGTGAATCGTAGACAGGTTCATCTATTTCATCCTCAAGAGGTCGACTCTCCACAATCCGGACATTACTGAGCGTAAATACATCAATTTCAAGACCAAGGACATCCATAACCGGCACCCTGATCTGAAAGTCCATAGCGGTGGTGTCATTTCGTATCGATTCTATAATATTTGTAAGGCCGCGGTTGAAAAAACTGCTTGGTTGGTAGCTTTCTCGTCGGCCACTGGATAGCAGAAGGTCACCGCGCATAAAGAAGTCTTCGAAACGGTACTCGCTTCCTGTCTGGAAACGAAGCGTGGAATACTGCCGGGGGCTGATGTCGGCATAATGGGCTTCAGCTGTGGGATGAATGATAAAATCTCCCACCCGGAATGGTCTGCTGCGCGCACGAAAAAGACCAGACCATCCCTGGTCAAGATTATCACTTCGCCGATCACTCATAATGCCGCCCAAAAAAGAGAGTTCAATTTCTTCGTGTGGGTTATACATGATGCCCGCGTGAGCAGACTCCTGACGAAGGTTGGTGGTGGTGAAACTGTAAGACTGAATGTCACCGGTCAGAGCCCAGTTGTTTTGTATCCATTGCCTCATTTCAAGTCGTAATTCATTTTCGTCCTGGATGTTTTGCGGCTTTCCATCCGATAAGTAAAGCCTTGAACGAAATTCATTGTCCAGATTTGCTTGAAATCGATTATAATCAAAATCAAAACCTCCTCTGTATTGCCAGCGCATGGCGTCAAGTTGCCGATTGAAATAGGTTTCCCCTCCAATAGCAAATGGCAATGATTGAGGCTGTGCCGTTGAGGGGTTCAATAGCATGAGAACTGCGTACAGAGTCAATGCCGGTAAAATCGATACCTTCAAACAGAATACGGAGTCTGTGACTAAGCGGATCACAATATTGCAGATCATCAAAAGGAAGGGCATAACAGGACCGGGTGCTGTCGATTCATTCGAACTTCTTTCAAGGCGTGCCCTATGTAATAGACAGTCCTCATGAAAAGATAATAATATGTGGGAGGATCTGAGCTCCATCAGCATGGAATCGTAGCAAATGCAATTAACCTGTCAGCAAATATGGCTTTTTTTTAAATATTTTGATGCTTTTTTTTGAATATTTTATTTGTAGTAGAGACCATGTTACCATACGTTGCCGAGCTCTGCACATGCTTGCCTCGATAAGGTGCATGCTGACAAGATGCTCCATAACAATAATGCAGTGAATACGAACGAGCCACTTTCAAAAAAAAAAGCTTTATCTGTTCGAATGCTTCGAAAGCGCTCGGAAAGACATGCACAGAGAAGATTCGTCGTCGAGGGAGTCAGAGCCGTAGAGCAGGTGATTCGGAATCGGATTTTGGAGATTGAATTTCTGGTCATGACCGCAAATTTTCTTTCCACACGGGAAATCCTGACCGGCATAACGGGTGCAGAGTATGCAGATGAAGATGATGGTCATTTGAATGAGGATCAACGGCCAATGCTGTACATAAAAATGGGAGTGCCGATTTTTACGACAACTGCTTCTGTATTCAATCAAATTACTGATACTGATACATCTCAGGGTCTGTTAGCCGTTTGCAGGATGCCCAAACCGGTTAGTAGTGATGACGTTCTGAGTCGCAGTGGCACTCTGCTAGCAGTAGACCAAATTCAGGACCCGGGTAACCTGGGTACAATGGTTCGAACTGCAGTATGGTTCGGCTTGTCCGGGCTTATTGTTTCCCCGGGTACCGTTGACCTCTTCCATCCCAAAGTAGTTCGAAGTACAGCTGGCGCCACCGGTGCAATACCCTGGCTTGAAACTGATCTTGTAACATTTCTGGATAAAGCGGGCAGTCGGGGATGGCAAGTTAATCTGCTGGACAAGGGTAGCAACTCCCAACCGTATAGCAGTGTAAATCCGCTGGGCAAAGATATTCTGGTTGTCGGAAATGAAGCCAACGGAATTTCGAAGAATGTGATGAAGATGGGATACAGAAAGCTGCGAATAGATCCGGCCGGTACTGCCTCAGGTGTAGAAAGTTTGAACGCATCGGTTGCGGCAGCAATAGTGATGGCCCATCACTGTTGCACCAGGTCTTCAGATTAACGACTTCAGCACGATTCAGTTTATGATCCGGATAACGTTCTTCCAAGGCTTTGATGCGCTTGGGATTGCCACTTGCATAGCAATCAAATACCCTGCTGCCGCCTTTACGGTTTTTTTTGCTGTTCTGAAGCTGTTAGCGGGTCATGGACGCGATGGTTTTACCTGGTTCAATAATGGTTGAGTGGTCTCCCATAAAGTGCATTCCGTATTGAGATTCACCGGAGGTTACTTGCAGTAAATATCAACAGATGATTATAAGGGCACAGCCAATACGGCAACAGCCCTGTAGATTTGCCTGTCATTTTTGTAGCTGTCAAAGGCCTCGTAATGTACAATATATAATCCGGCTCGGTTCATCAGCCCGCTTTCGGATCGACCATCCCATATCAACTTGCCGGACCGACCGGCCCGATTACCATCGGCAAGAGTACGGACCAGGCGGCCCTGCCGGTCAAAGATTCGAACGTGCATCAAATAATCCGGATGATCGAGTTGGTAATGGATAATCAGATGGTCGTCATATCCATCTCCATTTGGAGAAAATGGATTGGGTGATAATTTGAGGCCATTAAGAATGGATTCTGTAACAGGCATTGCTGCCGAATTCATATAGCCGGGCGTTCCACCATCAGGAGAGGAGCTTGAAGTCCAGTTGGTTCGGTTTTGTGTTTGCATATCCTGGCTAATGCGCTCCAGACTGATTCCTCTGACATCTGATAAATTCGGGTTATGCCAGGAAGGATGATACCACAAAGAATCTATAATTTTTTCCCCATATGAAAGATATAGTTCGTCGCCCTGGATGGATAATCCGAGTGTCAGACGGTCAATGTGGAAAAAATTTCCAGCCATCCGATCCATAATGGAGAAAGACTGATAAATTCGCGCGCTCTGAAGTGTACTGCTGGTGTCTGCATAAAAAACAGCATGGCTTTCCGGTGGCAGGGATGACAGTTGCAGATTCGCTGGTGTGAGCGTTCGAATATGACCGTTTTTATCCGGCCTATCATGAAGCACCAGATGGTCAACTTTAACAGAAATTCCAGACCTGTTAAAAATTTCTACAAATTCACTTTGGTCTGGCCTGGTGCTGTACCGCTCGGCAATAGGCTGATACATCACCTCATTAATGATCAGATCACCCTGTTCCGGAGGAAAAGAGAGAGGCACTTCGAGATTTGTGCTTAAGCTACCTGCATAATCAGTAACAGTTGGAATATGCACTTGTTTATAATGGCGTTGAATTTCATGATCTGAACGAAAAATGAATCGGGAATCATACGTTGCATCGTTTTCTGAATCTGTCAGAGTGATGATTTGATCATCCAGAGATACTTGCTGAAGACTTTCGCCATGAACAAAGCGACTGAAATGCAATTCTATTTCCAGATCGTTTTTTTTGGCGGCGTGTAATAACATCACCGGATCCGGTTCATCCTCAAAATTAAAATTCCTGTAACCTGCCGAGTGCTTTTCGGGATGCTCTCTCCAATTGGACGGATCCAGTGTGGCTCCATCTGGATTAATTCTTTCAATTGATAGTCCATCCCTATTGCCACCCCAAGCGGGCGAATAGGAGAGACTGTCAGTTGTTATGTTCTGACAGTTCAGCAAGTAAACACTGTCACCCAAACGGGAAAGCGAAGGAAAAGCCTGTTGCTCAATATGCAAGACTTTGCTGGTGATATTCTGTTCGGCAAGAGCCAGCCCCGGTTCAGAGATGACCGCTTTCTGCCCGGGTGTCAGATAAACCGGTTCTGAGATTTCAGGATCGACAATCAAGTCGGGGTTTCCGATGCTTCTGCCGATTTTCCAGTTACGCAGATCAAAGACTCTGTTGCTTTTATTCAGAATTTCAACAAACCGGTGATCATGAGATTGGTCAGGCCGATATAGCACTTCGTTGATGATTACATCATTTCTTGAGGCTTCTGAAATGTCGTAATACATAAAACGCCGTTCCTGTTGTTTTATAGGATTCCCAAAAATATCCTGTATTCCAACCAGCTGAATTGTGTAGAAAAAACCATGGTCGAGCGATTCTGATGGAATAAGAGTGACAGTTTCGGGTCCCGACAATACAGGTGTAAATGAGATCTTAATGCCATCTCCGGTTGAGGAAGGAGAATCAGGAGCATATGCATAAGTCTCACCACCATGGATTGCGTACAATGTAATATTGCCCGGTTTTCTTACGGAATTCTCATTCATCATCCTTGAAAAAGACATTATAATGGCTTCAGAATTGGAGTAATCGGTATTTAGCAGTTCAGGAGGTGTTTCAGGCGGTTTGACCGAGTTGTGCCACCCCGGTGTTCCACCATGTTTGGAAACCGATTCGGCCCAGTTCAGTTGAATCCATGCCGGGACTTCCGGAGATTTTCTCTCCAAGGCCACTTCATATCCGCCCCATGATGAAGGCAGATACTGAAGAGAGTCGATTAAGACATTGCTTTCAGAAAAAAGACGTATTTCATCATTTGAAGCGATATTGAAACGTGGGAAATTGCTCATTTGATATACTCCAGCAGCATCAGGAATGGAGCTCAGAGCTGCAGGATCACCTGTCAGCACCAGGAGTTCCCCTGGTAGCAGAATCAAATCATCATTACTGATAATCCTTTCAGGCTCGGCAGCCAGTGCTCTGCGTTGCAGTTTCCAGTTTCGCAGATTGAGCAGCTTGTCCGATGTATTGAGCAGTTCCACATACGATGTCAAACCGGCAGGTGGTCGATACATGAATTCATTTATGATAATATCTCCGGGGTCAGCCTTGCCGGGTATCAGTACTGGTGTTTCCTCAGGTGCAGCCTGTTGCCCGTAAATCGTATTGTAGGCATCCGTTATCAGACGATATTTCCCTGATGAAAGTGATTCACCAAATAACAGCGAACAGACCTGGGGATGACTGCAATGTATTTCATCCGGTTGAAGTCCCGTGTCAAGTTGAAAAAGTCCGGGAGACAAATCAGCGGATACAGGTGGTAGGTTAAATATCACTGTTAGCGTCGTGCCATGTGTCAAATGTTGCCAGGGATTGCTGTCCCTGGATGGTGCATCGGCAGGAGACGAGGTGGTTACATCCTGGATTCCGGGTGCCGGGAGTTCATCAGCTATACTGATGTCACTGAAATAAAACTGGTTGCTTCGTGTCGCTGTGTAGCGCGTGTGGAAACCGAAGTACCCATCAAGTGCTTCTCCCACACCCGGGAGAAAAGCTTTCTCAGGTTGCAGCAAGGGTGTGCTGAATCTTCCTTCGGACAGATAAAGATGAATTTCACCTTCATTTGAAAGCAGCACCCTAACCCTGTAGCCCTTGTCTGCCTCTATTTTAACCTCGCTTTTCAATAACTCTGAAGCTTTACTTTCCTGGTCAAAATGTATAAGGCGAAAATGTTTGGGTGTACCGTTTTCACCGGTTCTGACTGCAAACCCACTGGGTTGATCATCCAGTTCACCAGAGTCGGCATTCAGATAAATGAAGGCCCTGTTGTTGTTGGAAGGGGCAAATGCCTGCCTGATATACCATTCCCAGTGCAGAGCTCTGTATGGATTTCGTGTTGCCAGATATGCCGAACCATGTTCCGGGGGAGCGTCTAGCTGAAGTAAACCGGATTCTTGAGAGGTTAACACCCTGAAGTAGGGCAAATTACCCTGCCAGTTTTTTTCATCAAGGGGCGACGTGAAGCTGGTTTGAAACAGGGGAGGTGATTCTGCTCTGACCGAATTAAAATCTGCCATTATAATAATACAGCAGGTAGCAGTCCAGGTAGTGGTCAATAAAATCAATAACGTAATTTTAAGACAAACTGTTGCAAGGTATTCCTTGCAACACGACAATCGGTGCTGTCTTCGTTTTTGTTCTGTGCGAATTAATAGGGTTACGAGGTGGTCACCCCGCAACCCCATAGGACTGTAGAAATGCGCCTTCACGACTTCCCCAATGAATAGATCGGTTGGTGTTAATCTGTTCGGTTATACAGATAATCAAAAAGTCGAATACTTACTCAGAAAGCACAGAACAACACGTAATGGAAATAATTTTGTGTCTGAATGCTATTTCCAATTTAGGAAGAGTTTTTCTTCAATGCAACAATGTAAGCGCTTTTTTATAAGTATATCGCAATTATTGCTGCAAATCCTGTAAAATGATGTACAAGTAATGAGACTGATGCAGTTACTTTTTCATTCGCAATGCCTGAATAGCCAGCTATCAGTCTAAAACTGTCTGCTTCCAATATCGCGGATCACTTCATGTAGCCTTTGGCATGAAGCAATTCCGCATTCAGGATGGCGCATCCGGCTGCTCCACGAATCGTATTGTGGCCCAATGCGGTAAACGCAACATCAAGCACACTTGAAGCTCTGAGACGCCCCATGCCTACCTGAAGGCCATTTTCGGCCAGTGATTGATGCCTGGGTTGCGGATAGCGGGGGTCGTCGTAGAGGCGAACCGGCTTTTCAGGTGCGGATGGCAAATTGAGATCTACGACCGGACTTTTCCAGTTGCGGACCGCCTCTTTCACCTTCTCAATATCACCGGGATTGTTTTTCAGTTTTACTGCAATGGAAAGCAGGTGGCCATCAATGACTGGCACTCTTGTTGCCGTTGCCTGAATCGGGAAACTGGCCGGAGTAATTCTGTTATTTTCCAGCTTGCCCATCAGCTTCATGGGCTCCCGTGCGATTTTCTCCTCCTCGCCGCCGATGTAGGGAACAATATTGCCCAGGATGTCAAGGCTGGGAACACCGGGATAACCGGCTCCTGAAACGGCCTGCATGGATGTTAGAATAACCGATTCAACACCGAATGCAGCGGCTATCGGGTTAAGGGCCATCACCAGCGGAATGCAGACACAGTTCGGATTGGTGACGATGAATCCCTTGCCGTTGGGATCGAATGTCTGATCCCTGACAAGCTCCAGATGATCAGGATTGATTTCGGGCACCATCAATGGCACGGTCTCGTGCTGGCGGTAGACCCGTGCATTTGTGATGACGGGTATTCCAGCTTCGGCGAACGATTTTTCAATATCACCGGCGATGCCGGCATCCAGGCCGGAAAACACAAAGTCGACATCCATCTGATCCGGTTCACAGGTGGTGACCGTCATTTCGGATATGTCATCCGGCATTTCGGTCGATTCGATCCAGTTCGTTGCATCGCGATATTTTTTGCCGGCGCTGCGATGTGAGGCTCCCAGGGCGGTAACCCTGAACCAGGGATGGTTTCGCAGCAAATGAATGAATTTTTGTCCTACAGTTCCAGTAGCTCCAAGTACACCAACACGATAATCAGCCATAATAATATCCTATAATTATTCACGGTAAAAAAAGCCTGACGTTATCACCCTTATCTTTTTTTTGTATCTATTATTTGCGGATCAGTCAATTTCTTGCATCCGCATTCAGGGAATTACAGACATTTTATAAACTCATAAGATAAAAATATCAAAAAGTAAATCCTAAATACAGGGTGACCGGCAAGATCGGCAGGAGCAAGGGGCCCGACAGGATCAGGAAAAGAAGCAGGAGCAACAGGAGGCAGAATAGCACCGGGCATTGCCCCCGCTCCGCTGCCGGATACTCAACTTGCATCGGGTTTTTCCGTATACTCCATCTACCGGAAATCATCCGGCACTTCAAAAGTATTGTTTCATGGAAGAAATTATTAAGAAAATTACGGTGATCGGCGGGACGGGCATGCTGGGACGGCCGGTCGCCAGAGAGCTGATCAGGGCCGGGTACGATGTGACGGCCATGGTGCGGGATACCGGCACTGCCGCATCCAAACTGCCGGAAAAGGTGACACTGGTGGATGGTGACCTTGCAAGCAAGAAGGATATCGCAGCCGCGCTGAAAGGGGCTGATGCGGTATATATGAATCTCTCCACACGCCCTGATGTAAAAAAGTACGATACCTTTATCGCCGAGCGGGATGGGCTTGAGAATGTGCTGGCGGTCGTTTCGCAGATCAATGGTGATGCCGATGCGGGCCGCGGGACAGGTGCTGGAAACGGCCCCGGGGCAGGAGTTGCAAGTGATGGCGGTCCGGGAGCCGAAAACGCCGGGAGCTACAGGGCAGGGAAGCCTGTCAAACGTGTGGCTGCCATATCGTCTCTGGTGCACCGCTATCAGGGCACGGCCGGTTTCCGCTGGTGGGTGTTCGAAATCAAGCAATGGGCCGACAAGAAGCTCAGGGAGGCCGATGTGCCGGTGACCGTCTTCTATCCGTCCAGTTTCATGGAGACCATGGATCAGGGCGGCATTATGCAGGGGCATCGCCTCATGCTGGTTGGCAATTCGCGCCAGCCAATGCATTTTATTGCGGGATCCGATTACGGCCGTATGGTGGCTGAAGCGTTCCGGCACCATGATGAGTCCGATCAGTTCTATGACATTCAGGGAACCCAAGCGCTTACGTTTGATGATGCGGCACTGGAATTCATAAAAAACTACCGGCACGGACCTCTCAAGATCACCCGGGTACCGATGTGGCTGATCAAGATGGTTGGCACACTGAACAGCGAAGTGAACTACCTGGCGCACATTATGGATGCACTCAACAACTATGCTGAACCGGAGCCTGATCCCTCTGTCTGGAAAAAGCTTGGTCGTCCCAAGGACACGATGGTCGAATACACGCGCCGTCTCTGACGATCCCCCCGGCAATGGCACAGACTGGCTGTCGGAGCGGTTTTTATCCCCGGGGAAAATACGGTATATTTAACATTTGCTGGAAAACCGGACGAGCTACCGGCTGCCGGCAGGTTGAACTGACATTTTCTATCAAATAGTTGACCGGATTCACGCACAATACATTATGGCTTCAAAAAATCGACTGGACAAAATTGTCTCCCTCTCCAAAGCACGCGGTTTCATTTTTCAATCATCGGAAATTTACGGCGGACTCAGCGCCGTGTATGATTACGGTCCGCTCGGGGTGGAGCTCAAGCGCAAGCTGAACCAGGCATGGTGGTCGGCGATGACCCAGAAACACGAGAATATTGTCGGGCTGGATGCGGCCATCCTGATGCACCCGACCGTCTGGAAGGCGAGCGGTCATGTCGACAGCTTCAGCGACCCGATGATCGACGACAAGCAGTCCAAGATGCGCTACCGCGCTGACCTGCTGATCGAGGAGCACATTGCCAAATTGCATCAAAACGGGAATGATGAGCGTGCGAAACAGGTCCAGACCCTGCTGGATACGTCCGGGACCCGCAAGTCGGTGAACGAGGATCTGTACGACATCATCATGGAGGAGCAGATCAAGGGTCCGGATTCGGGTGCGTTCGACTGGACCGAGGTCCGGCAGTTCAACCTGATGTTCAAAACGCAGTTCGGGGCCACGGCATCCGGTGAGGATTCGGAGGTGTACATCCGTCCGGAGACCGCCCAGGGTATCTTCGTCAATTTCGTCAACGCGTTGAACACCACGCGTCAGCAGGTCCCGTTTGGCATCGCGCAGATCGGCAAGGCGTTCCGCAACGAGGTTGTGGCCCGCCAGTTCGTGTTCCGGATGCGCGAATTCGAGCAGATGGAGATGCAGTATTTCGTCAAGCCCGGCACCGATTCCGAGGAGTACCAGCGCTGGAAGGAAAATCGGTTCAACTGGCATAAGAACATCGGCATCCGACCGTCCAAGCTCCGGTTTCATGACCATCCCGAGGATAAGCTCGCCCACTACGCCAAAGAGGCTGTGGATGTGCAGTACGAATTTCCGATCGGATGGCAGGAGGTGGAGGGCATCCACAACCGGACTGACTTCGACCTCGGGGCGCACCAGAAATTCTCGGGCAAGAAAATGGAGTATTTTGATCCGCGCACGCAGGAGCGTTACATCCCGTACGTGGTGGAGACGTCCGTCGGGTTGGACCGCACCCTGCTGATGGTGCTCTGCGATGCCTTCCGTGAGGAAGAGGTTCCCGGTGACAAAGAGGGCTCGGTCGAGACGCGCACGGTGCTCAAGATGCATCCCGGGCTTGCGCCTATCACAGCCGGGATCTTCCCGCTGATCAAGAAGCCGGAGCTGCAGGACGTGGCCCGCAAGATCTATGAGGAACTGGCCGAAGATTACAAGGTGCTGTACGATGAAAAAGGATCGATCGGCAAGCGGTACCGCCGCCTGGACGAGGCCGGCACCCCGTTCTGCATCACCGTCGATTTTGACGGACTCGAAGATCAGACCGTTACCATCCGCGACCGTGATTCCATGAAGCAGGAGCGCATTGGCTTTGACAATGTGGGCGAAGTGATCCGTAGCCGCATGAAAAACTGGACACCCGACGACTCGGAACCCGACAGCAGATGAGGTTGTTTAATGGTCTAAAGGATGCTTATTTTGAATCAGAAAAAATAGCATTCACGCATAATATCCCTTGACTGAATCAGTTAAAAGGGCGAATGTTAATTACGAATCCAAAAGAAAAACACATTGGCTACTATAAAAAAAGGCGACACAGTTAAAGTACACTATACCGGAACCATCGCAGACGGAACTGTATTTGATACATCCAAGGAGCGTGAACCGCTTGAGTTCACCCTTGGTGAAGGTAAACTGATTCCGGGCTTCGAAAAAGCAGTCGAAGGCATGGATGTGGGTGATTCCAGCAAGGTAACCATTCCATCTGATGAAGCCTATGGTGAAAAGAAAGATGATATGGTCATCGATGTGGAACGCAGCCAGATTCCGCCGGATATCCAGCCTGAAGTCGGTCAACAGTTGCAGATCCAGCAAAAAGACGGTGGTGCCATTCCGGTTGTCATAACAGATGTAACCGAGGAGACCGTAAAGTTGGATGCTAATCATCCTCTTGCAGGAGAAGATCTTACATTTGATATCGAAGTAGTGGAAGTGGTCAAGTAACCACTCCCCGCTCTTTCCCGGTACGATTGCTGTAATCCTGTAGCTGGTTACGATGAGGCCATGGTCTCTTTTCGTATAACAGGGGCAATCCTGGTGCCGAACAGCTCAATCGATCGCAGCACTTTCGCGTGTGGTATGCTTCCCACGGTCATCTGGAGCAGGAATCTTTGATGGCCGAATATTTCATGTTGATGCAGTATTTTGTCGATCACTTCCTGCGGACTTCCCACCACGTTGGCTCCGTTCATTGTGCAAGTGGCATCAAACTGCTCACGTGAGATGGGAGGCCAGCCGCGCTCCCGTCCGATCCGGTCCATGGTGACCTTGAATGCCGGAAACGCATCATCCCTGGCCTGCTGTGAATCTTCCGCGATAAATCCATGCGAATTTATACTTACCGGGGGTGCAGCATGACCTGCATTTTGTGCCGCTTCCCGGTGAAGCTTGGCGAAACCGGCAAATTGTGCCGGCTGTCCTCCAATGATGGCAATGGCCATCGGAAGTCCGAGCGCACCGGTCCGCATCGCTGATTGGGGTGTTCCTCCCACGGCCACCCAGATTGGGAGCAGGTCCTGAATCGGACGCGGATACACCCCGCGTTCGTCGATCGGTGGTCGATGTTTGCCAGACCATCTGATCTTTTCAGATTCTCTCAACTGCATGAGCAGCTCCAGCTTCTCTGCAAAAATTTCGTCATAATCCTGCAGATCATACCCGAAAAGCGGAAAAGATTCAATGAATGATCCGCGTCCAGCCATGATTTCGGCCCGCCCTCCGGACAGCAGGTCCAGTGTTGAAAACTGCTGAAAAACCCGGACCGGATCCTCAGAGCCCAGCACCGTGACCGCACTGCTGAGACGAATGTTTGTGGTCCGCTCTGCAGCTGCGGCAAGGATAACCGGTGGTGCCGATGAGACATACTCAGGCCGGTGATGCTCACCGACAGCAAATACATCGAGTCCGACCTGATCGGCCAGCCCGGCCTCATCCATCAGATTTCGCAGACGCTGCTGCGGTGAAACAACCTCCCCGCTTCCGGCTAGCGGTGTATTTTCTGCAAAAGTGTAAATTCCAAGTTCCATTTGTATGAACGGGTTAAGTACAGACGGATACTGCTCCCTTTAGGGCAGTTATTCCTGTTTTTGTTATTATCTTTGCTATTTTGTGTGCTACAACAACAAACATTGAATTTTCATTGCACCGCAAGATGATATTGCATCTCAGGATGATTGCTGCTCGGCCCGTTACTTCCAACCTGATTGGTTGCCTGACAGCAGTTTTGATGCTTTCCGGCTGTCTGGGTCCGGTCACGGAGCTTTATCCCGAGGATGCGGACGAGCGTCCCGTCCCGGTGTATGTTGTTCATGTGGGCTGGCACGCGGGACTGGTTGTGGAATCCGATCACCTGAGCGAGGCCTTTCCGGAGCATGAGGAGATGCCCGATGAGGCATATCTTAAAGTCGGCTGGGGGGATGACAAGTA
The DNA here is from genome assembly GCA_007133995.1 of Balneolales bacterium. Lineage (GTDB taxonomy): Bacteria > Bacteroidota > Rhodothermia > Balneolales > Natronogracilivirgulaceae > SKNL01. The sequence continues at coordinate 2,526 of SLLP01000176.1, read as the reverse complement.
TTACCCCGATCCCGATCCCTCGTTTTTTGTACTTCTGAGAGCCATGTTCTGGCCCAGTCGCAGCGTGCTGCATGTCGTCGGAATGGATGTGCCGCCGTCAGATTATTTTCCCGGTGCGGATGTGGTTACACTCCAGATTTCAAGGGAGGGAATGGATGAACTGACAGACTTCATCGCACACTATTTCCGTCGCGATGATGACGGCCGTCCCATCTATCATACTTATGGCCGCTATGGTAACAGCGCCTTTTTCAAGGCAAGAGGCCGCTATTACATCCCCAAAACCTCCAATGTCTGGACAGCCCGGGCGCTTCGGTCCGCCGGTGTGCCGATCACGCCCATTTACGCCTCCACTGCCCGCAATGTGATGCGCCAGGCTGGCAGGGCGGCAGAGAGAGACTGATGATGAATGGATTAGTCTCCCGGTAAAAGCTCTTTTTTTCCTGCACAGAGAGCTATATTAACCTGGTTTGACCAGAAAATAAAACCAAATGGTCAAATTATTCTTGACTTCTGTGCGTCCCTGTTGTACATTGTTTTAAACTAAATAGTTAAACCAAAGAGTCAGTACATTGAATCGCAAGATGAACAAGGACAATCAAACAGATCAGATCATCCTGGAAGCGGCACGCAGGGTCTTCCAGCGCTCGGGATACGGCGGAGCTCGCATGCAGGAGATAGCGAATGAAGCCGGCATCAACAAGGCATCCCTTCACTACTACTATCGCAGCAAGGAAAAGCTGTTTCAAACTGTTTACCGGCAGGATATTAAAGTGTTCCTGGTTCCTCTTGTCGGTATTCTGCGGGACCCGTTTCTCACCCTGGAAGTCCGCATGCGCACTTTTGTCGGTTCATACATCAAAACGCTCCTGAAGAACCCGGGTTTGCCGCTGTTTATCATGCAGGAGCTCTCTAGCAATCCCGGTCGGCTGATTTCACTGGTGGAAGATCATGTGCCGGGGGTACGGAGCAGATCCGCTGATGAAGAAGAGTCGCCGATGCTCGCCGTGTTTATCGGTCAGATTCGTAACGGTATGGATGACGGGAGTTGCAACAAGGTAGATCCGGAGCAATTCATTCTCAGCATGATCAGCATGTGCGTGTTTCCGTTTGTCGGGCGCCCCCTGATACGGCTCCTGCTAAAAAAAGGTGAGCAGGAATACAGAGATTTTCTTGCAAGAAGGGAGGAGGAGATCAATGAATACCTGCACCGTATTCTCTTCCGTAATCACCAGCCCATTGATGGACCCCGATATTGAATAGATGCAACTACTCATTGGCAGCTAACAAATGTCACAAAAAATGAAAAGACTTCTGTTGTTTGTAATGGCGATGATCGCATCGGCGGGAGGGTCTGTTATGGTTTCGAAAGCGGCTGCCGATCCGCAGGCACCGAACCGTGTCGCCAGGGACACCCTGACGCTGGAACAGGCCTACGAAATGGTCGGCGAACGCTATCCGCTGGCGGAACAGACAGGTATGCAGCGACAGATCCGAGACCTGCAGGACAGGAATGCAGAGGCCGAATGGCTGCCTGAAATTCGCCTTTCCGGTTTGACGCAGTATCAATCGGATGTCACCGAAATAGACATCCTTCTGCCGAACGCACCTGATGGATTCAACATCCCGACGCAGCCACGGGACCGCTACCAGATCGCGCTGGACCTGGAGCAGCAACTCTATGACGGAGGACGGATACGGACACGCCGCGAGCTGAAGCACAGTCGGGCAGACGTTGCTCTGCAACAAATTCGGGTGGGCCAGCGTGAGCTCAGGGATCGCGTTAACGATGTATGGCTCACCATTCTCGTACTGCGCGCGCAGCAGGCAGCGCTTGAAATTACCGGACAGGAACTGTCCCAACGCCTTCAGGAAATGGCATCACTGGTGGAGCACGGGGCGATCCCCGCTACACACGCTGATATTATCCGTGCGGAACAACTCCGCATCACCCAGCAGATTCGATCGCTGAAAGCACGTGAGAAGTCAGCCGTCTCGGTCCTGTCGATACTGTTGGATGCGGATTTGCCCTGGGACATTGTTTTGCTCATGCCGGAAGTCCCGGAATGGGACGATGTTCCGGAAATGACGCATTCGCCGGAAATGCCGGATGCGTCGAATGTTTCGAGTAGGTCGGAAGTGTTGGAAATCACGGAATTGACTTATGAATCGGCCGCACCCGTCTTCCGGAGTCGACCCGATTTCAGTCAGCGTCCGGAAACGGCACTTTTTGACGCGCAGCGAGCCGAGCTCATGCAGCATAAGGAGCTGGTGAACGCTTCCTACCGTCCGCGCGTCTCGGCATTCGGACAGGCAGCCTATGGCCGGCCGGGTCTCAACATGTTCGAAGAAAGCTTTCAGCCCTGGTACATGGTCGGCGTTCGCGCGAGCTGGTCCATCTGGAGCTGGGGAACAGCAGACCGGGAGCGGGAAATCCTGCACATTCGCCAACGGCTGGTCGACAATCAGCAGGAAATCTTTGATCGCAACATGCATGCGGCGGTGCAGCACGAACTCGAACGCATC
>SLLP01000046.1 GCA_007133995.1 Balneolales bacterium | reverse complement strand
TTGATCTGATCGTGATGCCCAACCGGGGTCACGGTTACGCTAACGAACGTTATCACCTGCGTCGCACATTCGACTTTTTTGTGCGACACCTGATGGATTCAGAACCTCCTTCCCAATATCGTATGAATTAGTGAATGATAATGGGCGGTGGTTCGTTAGACACAAAAAGAAACAGGAAGTTTAATCAAAAGATACCATAGCAAATGAAATTAGTAGATCGGGACGGCAAAGAAATTACAAGCAAGAAGAACGAAGAAGCTCAGCAACTTGAAAAGCAACTGGCTGAAAACGCCCAAAAACTGTTGGAGCCATTGATTAACAAACTTCAACTGGCCAATCAACAGATCGGACAAGAGCAGCTCATGCAAATCACATCCATGGCGCACCAGATGATCTTCAATCGAATGATATTTAATCTGATACGCAAAGTTGGCGTGAAGGATATGAGTGAACTTGTAGGTGAAGATGATTTGGAAGAACTCAAAACATCATTCAATAACCAGTTCAAATTCTCCAAATCGGAGCAGGAACCCCCAGAGGCCTAATGGAGTCACAGGCATCAGGTATCGCGCTGACGAGACCGGTTCTTTTTCTGCTTTTTTTATTGATGCAAGGCCTTGGTCTGGCGGAAGCAAGGAGCGTTCATTCGGATTCAGAGTCCATGAACAACAAGCAATTCAATTATCACAAAAACACTGAAATGCCGAACGAGAAAAAAATCACACTGGGCGCCGGTTGTTTCTGGTGCGTTGAAGCAGTTTTCAAACGGGTCGAGGGTGTCAGATCTGCTGTTTCCGGGTACTCCGGCGGTCGAAAAGACGAAGCATCCTACCGGATCGTAAGCACCGGTGAGTCTAACCATGCCGAAGTGGTTCAGATCACCTACGATCCCGATATCATCACGATTGATGCCCTGCTTGAGATATACTGGCGGACGCACAATCCCACAACCCTCAACCGGCAGGGCGCTGATGTCGGGCCGCAGTACCGGTCTGTGATTTTCTATCACGATGACTATCAGCGGGAGAGAGCGGAGTATTTTAAGAAGAAGCTGGATAAATCCGGCATGTTTGATGATCCCATAGTGACCGAGATCACGCCTCTCGACGCTTTCTATGAGGCGGAAGAGTATCATCAAAACTATTTCGAGCGAAATCCGGATCAGGGCTACTGCCAGATTGTGATCCGGCCGAAACTTGACAAATTCAAGAGCCTTTTCGAGGAGAATCTCAGAGAAGAGTACAGGCCCTGAACAAAATTCGCCGCGTTTTACGGCAAGTACCGTGACCCGGCTTTGCAAATGTGTACTGTGCCGCAGCAGATTGAGGAGTCGGACTCGTCTCCCCCATGGCGCTTAGTACCGTCGGTTCCTGATGTCATTTCTTCTTATATTCGTGGATGAAAGCGGCGCGTTTGTGCCGGTATCAGCCATGAAAATATTCCGACCATGAATATTCCTGCTATTGATATGAAAAAAAATATTTCCAAATCGGTTCTCACTGCCATTATTTTTCTGTTACTTCTCACTGCCAAGCCTGTTGGTGTTTATGCACAGCTCTCACCGGAAGATGTTGTGAATATCAAACATGTGGGAGATGTTGTCATGCAACCCCAAGGGAATTACGTAGCTTACACGCTTCGTGTTCCACGCCAGTCAGAAGATGAGATTGGAGGCGATTATTCCGAAGTCCGGGTACTTGATCTTGCGACCGGTGACATCTCCCATATAGTCACCAGGCCTGGCAGCGCCTCTTTGTTGTCGTGGGTGCCTGGCACCAACCGGATTGCATTCAGAACGGTTAGAAGCGAACATCATGACCGTCCCCAGGTTTATTCGATGGATGTGGCAGGGGGCGACCTCCAGCAGCACACATCGGCCCCGGAGGGTGTCATGGCCTATGCCTTCGCCTCGGATCCGTCTCTGCTGGCTTATACCATGCGCAGTCCCTATCCCGATGAGGTGCAGCGCCGCCGTGAACAGGGGTTTGACATGGAGGTGTACGGTGAGAACGAGCGCCATGTGCGGCTCTGGGTGCAGGATAATGGCGAAGCCCGATCAATCACCCGGGAGGATATGAGTGTCTGGGATTTTGAATGGTCGCCTGACAATCACCGTCTGGCAGTCAGGATGACCTACGGCACCGGTCTGGATGATGAAATGATGTTCAGCGAAATCCTGGTTGTATCGGCAGGTGACGGTGACACCGATCTGCTGGCAGAAAGCCAGGGCAAGGTCGGGAAAATGACATGGTCGCCCGACGGCAATCGTTTTGGATTTCTGGCGGCCAAGGCAATCAATGACCCGCTTCCGCAGCGAATCTATATAACCGAAGTTGGTGATTATGTATCCACAGATATTACTCCCGTCGGTTATGAAGGCACGGTTGAATGGCTGGAATGGAAGGACAACAGCACATTGCGATTTGTCGCTGTGGAGGGCACTCGCACGGCGCTGCGAGAGATCCCGGCATCCGGCGGTGAAGCGCGGCGATTGATGGGCGGTGAGCTCGAAATTTTCAGGTCGGCTAGCTTCCAGGAGAATCAGAATACTTTCGCTGCTGCAGTCAACCGCAGGGACCATCCCGCTGAAGTTTATGTGGGTACGCTCTCTGATTCGAGGTTTTCGCGGCTAACCCATCACAACAGCTTTCTGGAAGAGCGTAAAATGGGCCGGCAGACTACGATTGAATGGCTGGGGCCCGACGGTCTGCTCATCGAAGGCGTACTTACTTATCCCGTCGGGTACGAGCAGGGGAACGTCTATCCATTGGCCATACTTCCTCACGGTGGCCCCGAGGGTATCAGCATCGACGGATGGAATACACGACCACTCTATCCGGCGCAGGTTCTCGCTGCCGAGGGATATGTGGTGCTCAAGCCCAATTACCGTGGGAGCGGCGGACGCGGTTCCCGGTTTACCATGGCAAACCATCGCGATCTCGGTGGCAAGGAGTTCGAGGATGTCATCCGCGGCATTGATCACCTGGCCTATCAGGGACTGGTGGATCCCCGGAAAGTCGGCATCTCCGGAACTTCCTATGGCGGATACTTTTCTGCCTTGGCAGGTACGCGATACTCGGAACGCTTTGCTGCTGCCATCACTTTTGCAGGGCTTTCAAACTGGATCTCTTTCATGGGTACCACCGACATCCCGCATGAAATGTCCATCACGCACTGGGATCTCTGGTGGTTCGAAAACGAAGGTTTGACCTGGGACCGGTCGCCTGTGGCTCATATTCAGAATGCACGTACGCCCATCCTTGTGGCGCATGGACTGGCCGATGACCGTGTGCACCCCGAACAATCGTTGCAGCTTTATCAGTTTCTGAATCTCAATGATGTCCCGACCGGGCTGGTCATGTATCCACGCCAGCCGCATGGACTCACAGAACGTGCGCACCGTATTGACTTCATGGAGCGCGTCATTGACTGGTTTAACGAGAATCTGAAATAAGCCGGGATTTCACTTATTGCGATCGACCTGGCGGATATCCAGTTTGGCTTTAATGCCCTCCTGGTGAAGACGTATTTTTAGCGTTTGTTCAATATTTTTGTGGACTTCATTGACTACTCTGCGCTCCACCTCTTCCCGGATGGTTTCTTCCTTGACGAGGTATTTGGCCAAAAAGGCCGAAACACGGCCCTTTCGCTTTTTTACGATCTCAATGATATTCTTTATGTCGATATCGATGATAATACGCTTCATCGGTCAGCTTTGTTTATCGTAATGTCCGTGGAATTAAAAAGTTTGATATTGTTAACGCCAGACAGGTGAATGGTAATTCCGGGATTGTTGTCAGGACTGTCATTTTTTACTGTCAGGATAAGGTTGCAGACTACAACCCTGCAGCTCCGCCGTCACGACGCGGATCCGATACACCAATCATGGCACCATCCTCCAGTACCCGAATCATCTGAACGCCCCCGAAAAGCATATTCATCGGAAAATTGGAGGTGGAGATCATATAGCCGCGTTGGTAAAGGATCTCAAGTGCCTCCGATGCAAATCCACGCTCTAATTGCACGACAGGTTCATTTACCATGGGATAGACCCGGGGCATGCGGATGGCATCGGCAGGATGCATGTCATAAATCAGAGTGTGGACAGTCATGCTGATGATCGCCGGTGGGATGCGCCCGGATCCGGGTGATCCTACAACAAGCTCGACCTGGTCATCGCTCAAAACGATAGTCGGGGCCGTGCTGGAATGGGCAGTACGGCCGGGTCCGCGAATGCTCCCGTAGCTTCCACCGAAATTATGGTTGGCCGAGTTGTAGAAAACCCCGTCAGAGAAAACGGCAGAACCAAAATAGAGTCCCAGTGTATTGGTCATGGACACCGCATTGCCATGCTTGTCCACCACCGAAATATGTGTGGTATGCTGTTCTTCATTATTGATGTCATTGGGTTCGTCGTATCCGATCGGCTCATCTTTATCTTTTTTTACCGTGTCGGGAGCAGGGGGGATGTGTGATCTCAACTCATCATAGTCGCGTGGCACGATGTTGAGCGGCAGTAAGAAAAAACCATCGCCGATGCATCCGGGAGAGGCGGTATAGCGTGGGGTGGCATGCCACGGATCGCCAGCGTGCATGGTGTCCGGAACCACTCCGCCCATGGCCGAAGTGCGAAGTGAGGCGTATTCGTCACTTATCATACCGGCAACCGGCAAATCGACAAAGGAGGGATCGCCCTGCCATTCACCGCGATCAGCACGAGCGATGCGGATAGCATCAACAAGCACACTCAGCGCTTCGCCGCTGGATACCGGATGTCCAGAAGTGGCAATATTGCTACGTTCAATGAGCTTGAGTCCGAGAATCACTTCGTGACCCGCAAGGCTTGGCGGTGCGCTCAGGACGCGATGTCCGTTCCAGTCCTGACAAAGAGCTCCGCGCCATCGGGGGGTGTAGTTCTCGAAGTCACTCAGAGTGAGGCGGCTGTCACCTCCGGCAAGCTTGTCCACCGTGCGTCGGGCAATTTCACCGGAATAGAACCCATCCGGACCCTGAGCCGATATGCTTCGCAGTACACCGGCGAGCTGAGGCTGCACCAGGCGCTGCCCAGCGCGCAGAGGCACCCCACCCGGATAGAAAAGCGCAGCCGACTCATCATCATACAGTAACCGTGCAGAGTAGCCTGCAATAACATCAGCCAGCAGATGGTGTACAACAAATCCCTCTTCTGCAAGCCGTATGGCCGGTTCCAGCACCGTCTGCCGGCTCAGTGTACCGTAACGATCCAGAGCTTCCAGCAGTCCGGCCACCATACCGGGTACCGCAACACCACGTTCCCGGGTTATCAGTGAATCAGGATCGGTATCCAGCTCATAATCCGGATTATCACCGGCAGCAGCATAGAAATCAAGATAGTCCGCCCTGGCGAGCTCCCGGTTCCATAGGGTCATTGCCCCACTGCCGCCGAGTCCGGACATATTAGGCTCAAGCACAGCTATGGCAAAGGCGGTGGCCACGGCAGCATCAATCGCATTCCCGCCCATCTCCAGCATCTCTTTACCGGCCTGACTGCCATGAGGATGTGCCGACACCACCATCCCGTTTCTGCCGGACTCCTCCCTGTAGAAAGTTGGAACGTCAGGTCTGGTGAACTGAGGCTCCGGAGTAACCAGGGCAGTTTCGGGAGTGCCGCATCCATTGACAAACAGGATGATCGCCAAAAACGGTAAAACAGATGCTTTTGTAATTGTACGAATCATATTTCAATAGCTCGAGGGATTGCAATAAAACGGATTCACGGGTCTGTGGTGAAGATTCGGCTGAAACCAGCATTCCGAAATGCAACGGACCCTGCGTCAACTAAGCAATATAGAAAAAATACACCTTACAATGCACGAGTGGATGAGACTAACGGCCTTCATAAAATTTTTCAGGGAAGCGGATGGGGGTCTTACTCCTTGTTGCTGTTTTTTTGCCGTTTCTTATAGTTTACATACCGTACCCCGTATATCTTCATCATCTGTTCGTCACGGAAATCAATCGCTTTCCGAAGTCGTGATTCATAATTTTTCTTGAACTCGCTTTTGGTTCGGGCTTTCGGAATATAAAATGATTTGTTCTTGTGAACGCCCTTCTTAGGTGAATAGGAAACCTGGAAAACATGCTCCTGATATACTTCTCCTTTTCTGTTTTTGCTTTTCACACAGTAACTGATGCCGGGATAGCCAATATTGCTCTGTTTGCCAAGATGCATGGCACGATCTGGATTCCTTGCGAATTTCTGCCACTCGGTCAGATTTTTGTTTCTGAACTCTTGTGCCGAAGTCAGTGCTTTATTTTTCCCCCCATATCTTCCGTCACTGAAAAAGCGGCTTATTTTCTTCCCGTCCCGGCGAATGCGAACAAACCAGCCGAAGGTATTTTTTGAAGGCTGATCGATTCTGCTGATATTTTTCATCTCATTTATCATGCTGTGCTCCTCGAATAAGGAAAGTCTATAAAATTACAACGCTTTAGGGGGTGTAATATTTTAATAATATGCGATTTAAGGGTAAATATCCAATAATTACAACAAGGCTTTTTCCTTATTAAAACAGATAGAAATTCTTTGGCAGAAAGGCTGCCTATGCATGGATGAAACAGATCAAGGTTGTGCCGGTACAGGTTGGTTCCTTACTGTTTGAATCAGGATGGCCGTCTGCCTTTTTCACCAGGCGGATCCAGATAGGCGATGGTAACGCCCCATGTGCCGGAACCATGACCACCCAGGTGAAAGTTATTCACCCAGGGAATAGACTCGAGTACACTGTGTACGATCCTGCGCAGCGTTCCGGTTCCTTTTCCGTGAATGATTCTGACGGTGAG
>SLLP01000149.1 GCA_007133995.1 Balneolales bacterium | reverse complement strand
CGAAGGCATCGTCAAGAACCTTGACCATGGGAGCCAGACAGTTGGTAGTACAGCTGGCATTGGAGTAGATTTTTACATCTTCAGAGATTTCGTCATCATTAACACCGAGAACGATGGTTTTAACATCGCCTTTTGCAGGAGCGGATATTACTACTTTTTCCGCCCCGGCCTCGAGGTGCTTGGAGGCAGTATCGCTGCTTGTGAATATTCCGGTAGATTCGACTACGGTGCGGACGCCATCTTTGCCCCAGGCGAGTTTGGCTGGGTCTCTTTCTGCGGTCACTTTTATCTTTTCACCGTTGATGACCAGCGAATCGCCTTCCGCGCGTACATCACCATCAAATTTACCCTGTATCGAGTCATACTTAAACAGGTGGGCAAGAGTTTTGGCATCTGTCAGGTCGTTAACCGATACAACCTGAATTTTGTCATTGTAATTGGCGAGAATGGCACGTGTAACCAGGCGTCCAATTCTTCCAAAACCGTTAATTCCTACTTTTATTCTTGACATATTACGAGTCCTTATTTTATTTATCTGTTGAATAATGATCCGGTTTGTCCGCTTGTCAAGCTGCAACAAACAAAGAGTTAATGCTTTATTTCAAATCATTTGAAGGTACCACTTCTAGTGTCACTTTTCAAATTAACAAATGATGAACCGGACCCGTTCGATGTTACTCTATATTACTCTTTCTCAGGTGATTCCTCGTCATCACCTGCGCCATCGGCATCAAGGTTAATGTCATCTCCAGAGGCATCGTCATCGACATCAGCCTCTTCCTCGCCCGGCGAAATCACAACGGATCGTTTTTTGGCACGATTTTCGGTTGCACCGGCACTCCTCAGAACAACAGCTATATCCGACTGCTCATTCTCATTTGCATGATTAAGAGCCGTATTTCCGTTTTTGTCCTTGACCCTTACATCTGCTCCCTTTGAGATAAAATACCTGACAACATCCAGATGTCCCTCTCGTGCGGCAAACATTAATGCGGTCTGTCCCCAATGCTGACGAGAATCAATATCTGCGCCCTTTTCGACCAGAAGCTTAACTGCCTCTAGCTGCCCCTCTCGTGCGGCGAGAATGAGTGCCAGCGGACCGATTTCAGCACCGTATTCAAACAGAAGATTCATCATCTCTATATTGCCGTTCTCAGCGGCCCTGTTCAGTGCCGTTCCACCGATTTTATTTTTCTCATTGACTTTCGCTCCCTTTTCAAGCAGAAGCGCAACTGCTTCCATCTGATTGTTCTGGGCAGCATAAATCAAAGGGGTTGAGCCGGTTGCAGATACAACATTAATATCGGAACCTGCCTTGAGATGCTCTTTCATGGCTTCAACGTCACCCGACTTGCATGCATCAATTAAAGATGAGTTTTCCATAAATATCAGGATCTTTTTTAGGTGATAATGATGTGGTGCAATGATGCGGACTTGTGTGAAATGTTGCAACTATTTTTTTGGGTAAATTTCGCTACCGCCATTGAAACGGTTCACAAGGTGAAAAACGTATTCCCACCAATCCCGTTCAAAAAGTCCATACCACTCATTCGCCTTTTGCCCTCGGGCTGCACTTCTCTTAAAATGATACTTCCACCGATGCATCCGACACAAGCTTCCCCCTCAATCAAACTGGCCCTTCCAGTTTCGCGGATGATTCCGGGCAACGGCTCGGAGCGATAGATTTTTAGTTTCCGTCCGCCATGCAGCGTCCATGCTCCGGGAAACGGACTCATACCGCGAACGAAATTGTGAACATCCATAACGTTTTTTTGAAAGTTGATACGCGCATCTTCCGGAGTAATTTTGGGTGCTTTTGAAGCCAGCTGATCATTTTGCGGTAATTTTTTGTGCGTTCCGGCTGCAATCTCGTCAACCGTTTCCAACATCAGCTTGGAACCGGTTATTTTAAGCCGGTTATAGAGATCACCGGTAGTCTCAAGCAGACCAATTGTTGTTTTTTCCTGTTTGAGGATAAGGCCGGTATCCATTCCCTCGTCCAGGAGAAATACGGTGCATCCTGTTTCTTTCTCACCGTTGATGATGGCCCAGTGGATGGGCGCCGCACCACGGTATTTCGGGAGCAAGGAGGCATGCAGATTGAGCGAACCGATGGCCGGGATGGTCAGCAGTGCCGGTGGGAGCAGCTTATAGGCCACAACTACCAGCAGATCGGGTTTAAGTGCGGCCAATTCCGCCTGAAATGACTCGCTGCGCATGTCATCCTCCTCAATCACTTTGATGGATTGATGGCTGGCTGCAATTTTGACCGGTGAGGCTGTTAGTTTACCGCCTCTTCCCCTCCGCTTGTCACTGCCGGTTACGACAGCTGCCACATTGTGTCGACTTGAGATCAGTCGCTCCAGGCTCGGAACAGAAAAATCGGGATTTCCCATGAAAACGATATTCAACGACCTGTCCATCATGGCACCCGCTATTCCCCTTGATTGAGACCTTCCGGTTTTGGTGCGAGGCGATACTCCACCTTCACACTCCCCTTGCGTATCTCGTCCAGCTTTTTACGTATGAGCCTCTTGCGAAACGCCCCGAGGTAATCGATGAACAGAACACCTTTGAGATGATCGTGTTCGTGCTGCAAAACCCTTGCATACCATCCGCTATGGACTTCCTCGCGGGATTGGAAATCCCTGTCAAAATAGCGAATCCGGATGGTATCGGGACGGGTCACTTTCTCACGAATCTCCGGCAGACTGAGACATCCTTCTTCAGCATCCCACTTTTGTTCGCCGATCGTCTCAATTTCCGGATTGATGAACACTCCCGGACCAAAACTTTCCTCCTCTTCCTCGTCGGTTATGGCATCGGCATCCACCACAAAAAGCGATAGTGAAACACCGACCTGAGGAGCTGCCAAACCGACCCCGTTGGCTTCGTACATGGTATCAAACATGTCGTCGATGAAATTCTGAAGATCGGGATGATCCGGATCTACCGGCCCGGCAGGATTCCTCAAAACGGGATCATCGTAAGTAACGACTGGCAGAACAGACATTGGGGGTGATTTGCTTTGCGACTTTACATTAATTGGCGTCTAAATAATTCTGCAGGAGTATAGTCGCTGCCGTAGAATCAATCAACTCTTTTTTACGTCGTTTTTTTTGTCTGGCTCCGGAGTCGCGGATGGACTGTCGTGCAATTGAGGAGGTAAAACGCTCGTCAAGAGTCTGGATGGGCACATTGCCGGTTACCTTTTCCAATTTTTCAAGAAACTTTTTTACCATGGCAACCGAATCACCTTCTTCACCACGCAAGGTAAGAGGCCAACCGACGATAATAAGACGAACCTTTCCCACATTACAAAGTTCAGACAGCTTTGCAATTGCCTCGTCATAAGAATAAGTTCCCAGTGGACTTGCCAAAATTCCGGTCAGGTCCGACTGGGCAATACCTACTCTCTTCAGGCCGACATCAACACCGATGATTCGTTGCATGTGTGCCAACCCGGGTTGCAATTATGCTTCTTCGAGATGCTTTTTTTCCAGAGGCTGGCGCAGGAATTCCTTGAGCAGCTTGCTGGGCTTGAAATGGGTTTTTCTGTGCTCGGGCACGTAGATAACCTCATTGGTCTTCGGATTGCGGGCTTTTGGCTTCGCTTTGGTCACTTTGACTTCAAAGACACCGAAATCACGGATTTCAATGCGGCAAGTGGGGTTGGCTTCCATCATGGTGTCGCGGACAGCCTCGATTACAGCATCCACCCATGGTTCAACCTGAACCATCGGTACATTCTTTTTCTCGGATATGCGACGTACTATGTCTCTTTTCGTGTAGGTCATTGGTAATATTGGTTAGAATATTGCGGTTAATAATTGATAAAGGCGTTTGGTATTGCAAGCATTTCAATTCGGTAAATGATATATTGTTCCGCTTACTATTTGAATGTTCAAAACCCAAACAGGAGTGATAAGTAAAATTAACTGTGAGATAGTCACATGTTAACTGTATAATTAATATACAACTAACATATCATAAATGAAATACGTATAATAAGATTTGTTTTATTACTCATAGCGGTAAACTTCTTTGATACCATCCACCTTTAGCAGCTGCGTAATCACCTTCTCAAGATGACCAATACCATCCACCATTATGATAAGGGTGCCTTCGAACATACCGCTGTCGCTGGTCACATTAATGCTTTTCATATTGGTTTTCAAAGTTTTCGAAATCAGGCTTGAAATATCGCTGACAAGGCCGACCCGGTCTTCACCGACGATCCGGATAGCAGCCATAAACTGGGTTCCCGTATTCCGGGCCCAAGAGACATCGACAATGCGTTCTCCGTCGGTCTTGATAAGGTGACGGGTGTTTTTACAACTCACCCGATGGATTTTGATATCGCCTTCGCGGCTTATGAAGCCGACCACATCGTCTCCGGGAATCGGATTGCAACAGCGTGCAAAGGAAAATCTGACATCGGTCAGTTCTCCGTTGAGGATCAGTCCCTCACTGCCGCCCTGCAGATTGTTGATGTCATAGGCAATCTTGTAGTGATCGGCAGCCGGGGATTCCGATTCTTCCTTGGCCTCACTCTCATCCACCCTGCCCTTGCTCATGTAGCTTTTTACAGCTTTCAAAAGCTTATTGACATCATATACTCCGGATCCGATATCGAAAAAAAGCATCTGAAGTGAGGAATACCGGAGCCTGGTCGCAATCTTGGCCAGCTCCTGATCTGATATCTCGATTCCGGCGCGGTCGGCTTTTTTATTCCAAAGCTGGCGACCTTCATTGGACACGTTGCGCTCTTTCTGCTTGATATACTGACGCAGGCGGGCGCGGGCCTTATGGGTTACCACGTCATTGATCCAGTCCGGATTCAGGTTGATCTGCTTACCGGTGATGATTTCGACCTGGTCGCCGCTCTTCAGGCGCTGGCGCAACGGTACGATCTTGCCGTTGACCTTGGCGGCCAGGGCGCGCTCGCCGACCTCACTGTGAATTTCGAAAGCGAAGTCAATGGGAGTGGCTCCTTTGGGCAGGGTTTTTAGTTCGCCCTTGGGCGAAAAGACGTAAATTTCGTCGGTGTAAAGGTTGAGTTGGAAGTCCTCGACGAATTCGGTGGCGGCTTCGGGACGCGGATTATCGAGCACTTCACGCACCCAGCTCACGAACCGGTTGATATCCTGTTCTTTGGCAGCTCCCTCCTTGTAGCGCCAGTGGGCGGCAAACCCGCGCTCGGCAATCTCGTCCATCTTGGCTGTTCGAATCTGGATCTCCACTTTCTGCCCTGTGTTGGTGATCACAGTAGTATGAAGCGACTGGTAGCCGTTGGCCTTCGGCACCGAGATGAAATCCCGGAACCGCTCGGGTATGGGGGTGTAGGAGTCGGTGATGAAGGAGTAGACGCGCCAGCAATCCTCTTTGGTGTGCGGTTCCTGGAGGATGATGCGGATGGCGAACAGGTCGTAGATCTCCTCGAACGGCTTCTGCTGCCGGGTCATCTTGCGGTAGATCGAGTATATGTGCTTGGGCCGGCCCTTGATGGTGAACTTGAATCCGGAGGCACGCAACTGCTCCTCGACCGGTTCAAGGAATTTGCTTATGAAAGCTTCCCTGGTATCTTTTTTTTCGCGCAGCTTGCGGGCGATGAACTTGTAGCCAGTCGGATCCATTGTCTTGAAGCTCAGATCCTCCAGCTCGCTTTTGATATTGTAGATACCGAACCGGTGGGCCAGCGGTGCGAACAGCTCCATGGTCTCGTTGGCGATGCTCAGCTGTTTCTTGCGCGGCAGGTGCTGGATGGTGCGCATGTTGTGCAGCCGGTCGGCGAATTTGATGAGCACCACGCGCAGGTCCTCGGCCATGGACAGCAACAGCTTCATGAACGTCTCGGCCTGCTTGACACCCTTGTTTTTGAACACGCCGGAGATCTTGGTCATGCCGTCGATGAGGTGCGCAACGATCGGCCCAAATTCGGTACGGATGTCCTTCAGGTCCACTTCGGTATCCTCCACGGTGTCATGCAGCAAGGCCGCGGCCACAGAGACATCATCCATGCCGATCTCCTTGACAACGATGCGGGCAACTTCCAGCGGGTGGAGGTAATAAGGCTCACCGGATGCTCTTACAATGCCTTTATGCGATACAAATGACAATTTGAACGCTTTTGCAATAAGTTCAGCATCACAGGATTCCAGGTGTTCATGACACTCGTTAAGCAGATTGTTCAGCTCCACCTGCTGTGCAGGGTCAAGCTGTACAGAATCGAGTTCATGGGTTATATCCGGATTTTGGATCGTCATACGAAATAAGCATTCACAACTAAACATCAAAAACTTATGCAAACAGAACGAAAAAAGCAGGGTGCTTTCGTTCCCTGATGAAATTCATCCCGTTTCATGAACTAACGCACGGGCTGGTAAGAGCGTATTGCTGTCGGTTCATTTACATGGCTGTATTATCTCATCATACAACAAATTTTAAAAAAAATCATGTGGAGTTGCATCATTAATTCCCGTGTTGAGTAGTTACCCAGGGTGCTCTCACGTCGTCTGCACAGTGATTGCGAATGAGTCATGAATAGAGGATGTGGAGAAGCTGTATGACAAGGGAGAGGCTTGTACATCGTTGTAGATGACAATAATCTGCGTTATCTTTAAGGATTGAGGATTTCGTGTGCCGCCGTGGTGGAATTGGTAGACACGATGGACTTAAAATCCATTGGAGCTTAAAACTCCGTGCCGGTTCGAGTCCGGCCGGCGGTACTTTCAAAGCCCTTGCAGGTTAAACACTTACAGACTTGCAGGGGCTTTTTTTAAAAAAAATACTGGGGAGATATTACTCAGAAGAAATGTATTCTGGTACAAAAATAGCACAAGCTTTGATATAATCATTATTACCTTAAAGTAAACTACTATCGACTAAAGTCGATAGCTTTGTGATGTAGACTAAAGTCTACTTGTCTTCG
>SLLP01000240.1 GCA_007133995.1 Balneolales bacterium | reverse complement strand
TATGTGTTTATAACGTCTTCAAAAAGTTTAATGCAATTTAGTTATTTATTCACATAAATGTCAACGATATCACAGTGTATATATTATGGGACCTGAATGTTTTTTAGTAGTATCTCTATAATATCTTCTGTTTTTATTTCTTCTGCCTCTGCTTCGTAAGTGAGTACAATTCTGTGACGTAGAATGTCATGGGCAACCGCCCGAATGTCTTCCGGTGTAACATAAGCCCTGTGTTGCGTAAATGCATGTGCCCGTGAAGCCAGGTTTAAATTAATTGTGCCTCTTGGTGATGCACCATAATCAATAAGTCCTTCAATTTTACTGATGTTATAACGTGCGGGAAATCGTGACGCCATGATGAGATCTACAATATACTGTTCAACCTTTTCATCCATATAGATGTTATTCAGAACTTTTCTTGCTTCCAGTATAGTGAAAGGACTTACGACCGGATTCAGTGATTGCGGTTTAACTGTTCTGGCCATTCTTCTCATGATCGCCATCTCCTCTTCATCAGATGGATAATCGATGTTGATCTTCATCATGAACCGGTCCACTTGTGCCTCCGGAAGAGGGTAAGTTCCTTCCTGCTCTACCGGATTTTGTGTTGCAAGCACAAGAAAGGGATCGTCAAGCTTGAATGTTTCTTCACCGATCGTGACCTGACGCTCCTGCATGGCCTCAAGAAGCGCACTCTGGACTTTTGCAGGAGACCGGTTGATTTCATCTGCAAGAATGATATTTGAAAAAACAGGCCCTTTTTTAACAGTGAATTCCCCCGTTTTCTGATTGAATATTAACGTACCAATAAGGTCGGCAGGCAGCAGGTCGGGAGTAAACTGAATACGCTGAAAACCCGTATCAATGACTTTTGCAAGGCTTGAAATGGTCAGCGTCTTGGCGAGACCTGGCACACCCTCAAGCAGTACGTGCCCGTCGGATAGCAAACCGATTAGCAGGCGTTCAATCATCACCTTCTGACCGATTATTACCTTGTCGAGTTCCCTGTTTATGTCCTTGATAAAATGGCTTGTCTCCTGAATCCGATCGGTCAGGGCCCGCATGTCAGGGCTTTTTCTAATCATATGTCGAGAGAATTAATGGTGATGAAAAAAAGAGATAATCCGGAAAAAAACTGAAGTGAAAACAAACTTTTCTTAACTTCCCGCACGAATTTAAAAAAAAATCAGACACTATTTCACGTGACTTTACAAGTGTTTGAATTTCAGCGACACAATCAGTTTTATGATTTTTTTTTAATTTCTGTAAACATAGCAGATATAGTTGAAGACACAAAGTTTTTTAGCTACCTTAATGCTCATTTTAAATTGCGCCATTTCATGGAGACTTACATCTTTATCCTTTTTGCTACGTTGGCCGTCGCCTCTGCAGTAGGCATGATCGCCAGCAGGGATACGGTTAACAGCGCGCTTTTTCTGGTTTTGAATCTCATATCCGTGGCGGGAATTTTCCTGCTTCTCAAAGCCCAGTTTCTGGCTGTAGTCCAGGTGCTTGTTTACGGAGGCGCCATTATGGTACTTTTTCTGTTTGTTATCATGTTGCTTAATCTATCTGATGAAGAGAAAATGCTCAGCCGGTTTAGTATAAGGTATACCGTGGCATTCTTCCTTGGTGTCATCGTGCTGGCCCAGCTCCTCTATGCGATCGCCAGTGTCACCGGTACATTGCCTCAGATTCATCCGGATATGGAACAGGTTGGTACGGTGGAGTCGATAGGTGATGCACTCTTCACAGTTTACATGCTACCGGTACTTGTAACCGCCATATTACTTACTGCCGCTATTGTGGGAGCTCTTCTGCTGGCACAACGTAAAATAAGTGAAAAAGGGAGCGAATAATGGAAATGGATTGGTATCTCGGACTGTCCGCTGTCATGTTCACCATCGGGGTGATCGGCGTTCTTACGCGTAAAAATGCCATCGTTATATTTATGTGCGCCGAATTGATGCTCAATTCCGTCAACCTCACACTGGTTTCATTCAGCGCGCAGCTTGGGGATGTACACGGTCAGATACTGGTCTTTTTCGCACTTTGTGTAGCAGCCGCAGAGGCAGCTGTCGGCCTTGCCATCATCATCGCCATCTACCGGAACAACCTCACTGTCGATGTTACACGGATCAACCTGCTACGATGGTGATCACAGTGATCATGTTTTATCAATAAAAATACGCACGAAAGGCTCTTTTCGACCATCATGCCCAATATCGAAAAAAACCATAACCGGAAATAGCTAAACTTCATGGACGCATACGTTCATCTCGTACCCTGGATCCTACTTATACCGCTGGCCGGATTTCTGTTCAATGGCTTGCTCGGACTCTCGTCCGAATCCTTTCGTGCCATGAAGCCCCTTATAGGAGGAGTAGCGACACTGGCTGTCTTCATTCCATTCCTGATCGCAATGTGGCTGTTTTTCGTGATGACAGGGGAGAGCGAGGCGGCAACGGTAAGCCTGTTTACCTGGATCGAAGCCGGTGACTTCAGTACGGACATCGGCTACCGCCTCGACCAGCTTTCTCTGCTCATGACACTTGTCGTGACCGGTGTCGGCGCGCTCATCCACTTTTATGCCATCGGCTACATGACCGGAGATGAAGGTTTCTGGAAGTTCTTCTCTTTCATGAATCTGTTCATCTTTGCCATGCTTAACCTCGTGCTGGCTGATAACATGCTCCTGCTTTTCCTCGGCTGGGAGGGTGTCGGACTCTGCTCCTATCTGCTTATCGGTTTCTGGTACGCAGATATGTCCAAATCCGATGCCGCCAAAAAGGCGTTTCTCTACAACAGAGTGGGTGATTTTGCTTTCCTCATCGCGATGTTCATGATCTTTCAAATCGTCGGCTCTCTGCGGTTTGAGGATATCCTGGCCGGAACCGCGCTCTTCTCCACCGACCAGGTTTTCCTGATCGGTCTGCTGATCCTTATCGGCGCCACTGGTAAAAGCGCACAGATCCCGCTCTTTGTCTGGCTCCCGGATGCCATGGCCGGCCCCACACCCGTATCTGCCCTCATCCATGCCGCCACCATGGTCACCTCCGGCGTCTATGTGATTTCACGCTTGTCGCCGTTCTTCATGCAGTCGCCGGAACTGATGCTCTTCGTTGCTGTTATAGGGGGATTTACAGCGATCATCGCAGCCACAATCGCGCTTACAAAGTACGACATCAAGGCAGTATTGGCCTACTCAACAGTTTCCCAGCTTGGGTTCATGTTCCTTGCGCTTGGTACAGGAGCTTACGTCGCCGCCATGTTTCATGTTGTGACACATGCATTTTTCAAAGCCTGTCTCTTTCTCGGATCCGGGTCGGTGATCCATGCCATGCATAACGTGGAGCACAAGCTGCATGAAGACCGGAAACACGTCCATTTTGATCCGCAGGACATGCGCTTCATGGGCGGACTGCGCAGATATCTGCCCTCAACCTATAAAACTTTCCTTATCGCCACCATCGCCATTGCCGGCATACCACCACTGGCCGGTTTTTTCTCAAAGGACGAAATACTGGTTATGACATTCAATGCAGGCATGGGTGCTTATGGAGCAGTTTACATCGGATTATGGGCACTGGCACTCATCACCGCCTTCATGACCGCATTCTACATGTTCCGGCTTACTCTGGGTATTTTTCACGGCGATTTCCGCCTTCCCAAAAAATTCAGCAAAACCCAGGGATATGAGCAGCATCTGCACGAAAGTCCTTTCACCATGACATCTGTTCTCTGGGTGCTGGCCGGGTTGTCCATCATAGGAGGCTTTATCGGTATTCCAAATTTTGTTGTGGCTACATTTACCGGCACGGCAGATGTCAACCTGCTGTCCAATTGGCTGGACAAGGTCACGCTCGATACTGACCTCATCCTCAGTAAACAGGTGGAATGGATGCTGCTCTTCGGATCGGTCCTGGTCGCTATCGCAGGGGTATTCGTCGCTTTCCACCTTTATGATAATAATGAACTGGAAGCACCCGACGCTCGCATTGCTGAACGCTTTGGAGCGCTTTACCAGGTCTGGAGCGACAAGTACAAAGTAGATGAAATCTATGAAGGCCTCATCGTTCGCCCGACCGTTCGCTTTTCCGATCGCGTACTCGCTGCATTCGATATGAAAGGCATTGACGGGTTCGTGAACGTCATCGCCTCAACCGTCCGGTTTGCCGGCAGTGTCGTCCGTTACTTCCAGACCGGACTGGTGCAGACCTATGCATTCGGCATTGTTCTTGGTGTCATCCTCGTCCTTTTCATGTTGCTGTTCCGATAATTATCTCATATGTCAATGGAATTACTTCTAAATATTGTCATTTATCTGCCGCTTTTCGGAGCCTTGCTGCTCCTGTTTATCAGGCGTGATGAATGGGTGCGCTGGACCAGTCTCCTCGTTACAACAGCGACCTTCCTGCTTTCGCTGCCGCTGTTATTTCAGTTTGATATCTCCATTACCGGTACAGCACAGTATATGACCGTCGGAGAACCGTTTCTGGGTGACTGGGATGTGAAATACATGATGGGACTGGATGGATTGAGTATGCTACTCTTCATGCTCACCACATTTATGGCGCCGATTGTGGTACTCTCCTCATGGAGCTCCGTTACAAAACACGTAGCCGGATTTTTCTCCATGCTGCTCATCCTGCAGACCGGCTCACTTGGTGTTTTTGCAGCACTTGATCTGTTAATGTTCTACGTTTTCTTTGAGCTGACACAGATCCCCATGTTCTTCCTGATCGGCATCTGGGGTGGAGAGGATCGGATTTACGCTACCGTCAAATTCTTTATCTACACCCTTGTGGGGTGGCTGCTGATGCTCGTGGCATTGATTTATGTCGGCTATGCGGCCGGCAATATGGTAAACGAGGGCGTATTCACCACCGACTGGAGACTGATAACAAGCCCCGAATTCCAGCTCGGTCTCGTGGAGCAGACCTGGCTCTTTCTGGCTTTCGGTTTTGCTTTCTGCATCAAAATACCCATTTTCCCGTTCCACAGTTGGCTGCCGCTTGCACATACTGAGGCGCCGACGGCCGGTTCCGTGGTGCTCGCCGCCATTGCCCTTAAAATGGGAACCTACGCGGTACTCCGATATCTTATCCCGCTGTTTCCCAATGCAGCCATCGCATTTGCACCCATGTTCGCCGTGCTTGGTGTCATCGGCATCATCTATGGCGCCCTGGTTGCCATGGTGCAGAAAGACGTGAAAAAACTGGTCGCCTACTCCTCCATAAGTCACCTTGGATTCGTCGTTCTCGGCATGTTTGCCTTCAACACCATCGCCGCCCAGGGAGCAATCATCCAGATGGTCAACCACGGCCTCTCTACCGGCGCTCTCTTTATTATTGTGGGGATGCTGTACGAGCGTCGCCACAGCCGCCTGATCTCCGACTTCGGCGGGGTGGCCAAAATGATGCCGGTACTGACCGTCATGTTCATGATCGCCACACTGGCATCGATCGGTCTGCCGGGTCTTAACGGATTTGTCGGCGAATTTCTGATCCTGGTCGGCTCGTTCAATTCCAGCGTGCTTGGATCCTACTGGTACGCCGTCCTGGCCGCAGTTGGAGTAATACTGGCCGCCGGCTACATGCTATGGATGTTCCAGAGAGTGATGTTCGGATCCGTTACCCACGAAGAAAACAAAAAGCTGACCGACATCAATGCCCGTGAAATCGCTCTATTGGTGCCGATTATGATCTTGATTGTCTGGATCGGGATCCGACCAACCGACTTTACCAGGTTTTCCGAGGCCCAGGTAACCTGGATGCTGGAAGATACGCAAAACAGAGCCGATGCAATTGCACAGCAAGCCGCTTCCGACAAGCTGCCCTCCTGGGCTGAAAAACTTTATGATCTAACCCCGCATCTGGCCTCGGAATCGGATAAACTTGCAGCGGGTTCGGACAAAAACCAAGAAGCGATAAACCAAACAATAAAAACGGAGCACTGATTATGGCTGAAGCACTTCAACCTGCAGAACTGGAAAAAGAACTCAAAGAATTAAGAGGATGGAGCGTAGAAGGTGACAAACTGACCAAACAGTTCTCTTTTGCCGACTTTCGTCAGGCAATGTCTTTCATGGTCAGGGTAGCATTCGAAGCCGAAGAGCAAGCGCATCACCCCGAATTATTTAATGTGTACAAGGATGTGAGGATTCAGCTGGCCACTCACGATGCCGGTGGTAAAATCACCTCAAAAGATATCGCATTGGCTAAAAGTATTGACGCTATCTAAACCAAATTCATGGAATCAGCAAACGAATTATTGACCATACTGCCCCTGATCATCATTGGTGCAGCCGGACTCTTTGTGATGATGCTGGATGCCTTCACAGGCAGTGCACGAATGGCTTACTACTTCACAGTATTTTTTTCGGCAGCTGCCCTCATTGCAGCATTGTCAAGCCTTTTTGGTCCGACTGGCGAAGCTTTCCATAGTGTCATTGTCTACGGTGGTACATCAGCCTTCGGCATGGTTCTGGTGATGACCGGTACGCTTTTTTCCGTGATTCTCACCCGTGATTACCTGGAAAAAACAGGAACACATATCGCGGAAGTTTACTCCATGATTTTGTTTGCATCATTCGGGATGCTGCTGCTTGTTGCTTCCAATAATCTGCTGACGCTCTTTCTGGGTATCGAAACCATGTCCATCTCATTATATGTACTGGCCGGACTTGTACGGGATCGCAAACAAGGGGTGGAGGCCGCATTGAAATACTTTCTGCTCGGCGCTTTCGCCACAGGGTTTCTGCTCTACGGTATTGCACTGCTCTATGGCGCATCCGGATCAACATTCCTGGTGGAAATCGCTGCAACAGAGAATAAGGGTATGATCTACTGGGCAGGTGTCGGTCTGCTCCTGGTCGGATTCTTTTTCAAAATATCGGCCGTTCCATTTCATATGTGGACTCCTGACGTGTATCAGGGTGCACCAACGACCAT
>SLLP01000263.1 GCA_007133995.1 Balneolales bacterium | reverse complement strand
TGGTAGATGATGTACTGGATGCCCACAAGGCAGCTGCCGATCAGGGAGCGTTCATTTTCTGGAATCACCCTACATGGAAGCGTCAGGCCAGTGATGCCATCCCGCCTTTCTCCGACATGCATCGCGAAATGATTGCCGACGGTCTCATCCATGGCGTCGAAGTGGTAAATCACCACCGGTTCTCCGAGGAAGCGCTGCAGATCGCCCTGGATTATGACCTGACGATCCTGTCTAATACGGATGTCCACGGTTTGATCGACTGGGATTATGACACAGAAGGTGGAGGTCACCGTTCGGCCACGCTCGTATTTACCGAAGAACGGACCAAAGAAGGACTAAAGGAAGCGCTGTTCGACGGCCGCACGGTCGCCCGGAAAGATCATTTTCTGATCGGCAGGGAGGAGCATATGGTGCCTCTGCTGCAGGCCTGTCTGGTAGTCACGGGGAGTTCGTATCTGCCCAACACAGAGGTGATGGAACTGGAGATCACCAACCGTTCGTCCAACCGGTTTATTCTGGAAAATATCAGCGAGTATGCATTCCATCTGCACACGCAGGTAGTCGAGGTTGAGCCCTTCGAAACGATGAGCATCCTTGTAAAGACTGTGAATGTACTGGATGAAATCAGTTTGCCGTTCCGGGTTCTCAATGCGGTCATAGCACCTCGGACCAGCCCGTCCATCACTCTGGAAAGTGTGATAGAATAGCATTGTAATAATTAACAAAGGCAAAGGGTATTGAGGTGTAATGTTTAGAAAGCGAAAATAGGCGTTTTTCCGAGTTGCTGCTATGATGAGCTACTTAGTCATATTTCTATATTTACGTTATTTGTGGCTAATAACCTGTTTATTAATAACCAATAAACATATATAACTATAAATATTTAAAGATGCAAAGATTAACCATAATATCCAGGATTTACGAACCGGTACCCTCGATCCATTCAACTCGTGAAGTATACATGGACCGATTCATAAACAAAATTTCATTCAGTCGCTTTCTGATAGTTATTTTGATTTTAAAAACGTTTTCAATGATTTGTGCTAATGAAACTTTGGCACAGAAGGAGGATCAATTCGGATTGTCACGATCTTTCGAGATGCGGTATTTTACCGATGATCCACGTGCCAACGGAGAAACCGATTTTAAGGGAGAAACAGCCATATTTGATACGGAACAGCGGATTGAATTTCTTCGGGAGTATGCCGATTTTGCAACCACCTGGTTCGGGGACTCCGATCTTGACCAAATGGTGGTGACTGATGAGGAAATTCAGACAGCCCTGGAACAACTCAAGCCGCAACCACTTCCACAGGTACGTCGACGCGTTCCTCTGAAAGATTGGAAGTTTCTCGGGAAAAAAGACGGAAAGCGGGAGGCCCGGATTCATGCTATCGAGGAATGGAATAATCTCCCCGGAATGCAAGTACATGATGGAACTCTGCAGTTCACCGGTTCCCGTGCAACGCTGGATAGGAGGATCCAGGAGCAGGACTGGCGTATGTCCATGCAGTGGCGTTTCATGATCCCTTCTTCATCTGCTTTCCCGGTACGTTTTCGGCTTGGGGATGCTGTTGAAGCGGGAATCACCGGTGACGGCCGCTATTACTACCAAACGAACGGCCAAAAAACAGAAGGTTCCCGAGCTCAAACCGGTGTTTGGGTTACTTCTCTGATCGAACTGGACCTGGCCACCGGAAAATACAACTGGTTTGTCGATGATGAATTGGTAGCCGATTTCGTCGCTCTTGATCATCCGGCTGAAAAGGTCTCCCGGTTTATTGTGGAAGGCGGAGAGGGGGTGAGACTGGATGATTTATGGGGTGTCAGTTATCGTAAAACGTATGAGCCCGACGGTCACCACAATACACGGGACGTCCCCTTTTCCATTAACACGTTTCTGGATGAAAATTTTGAAAGATCACCTGAACTGACCGGTTGGAACCGACCAGGATACGACGACACCCAATGGCAGCCGGTCCCGCACTGGCCTTATGCACACGGAGGAGAACGTTATCGGGGAGAAAAACTCTATCTGCGCAAGAAGTTGGAAATCAATGATTTTGAAAGGGCTTTGCTACGTGTGGAAAAGCTCAGTCCTGCCGGGGAAATTTGGGTCAATGGAGAAGTGGTCACGGTTCGCGACAATACCCATCCTTTTACCGTGGATCTGACGGACTTCCTTTTGCCCGATGCCGAAAATCTTATCGCCATCATGGTACGTCCTGATCAGGTAGACTATACCATGCGCCATACCCCTGCTGATGAACACAGGGGCTGGTTTGCCGGCAGGATGTGGCTGGATCTGAAAGAC
This sequence comes from Balneolales bacterium, assembly GCA_007133995.1. GTDB lineage: Bacteria > Bacteroidota > Rhodothermia > Balneolales > Natronogracilivirgulaceae > SKNL01. The sequence goes on along the minus strand of SLLP01000263.1, from coordinate 4,692 downwards.
GAGCGAAGAATCACGGATGTTTTTGTCTATACCGATACACTGGAGGAGGACAGCGCAACGCTTGGTCTGGAAATCAATGTACAAAATGATCTTGTCCTGCATCCTGATGAACGCGAGCGGAAGGAAAGTAACAGTTTGGAAGGTCGCCTTAATATTAAGCTTTACAAATGGTTCCCCCGGGAAGACAGTGAGCCGGTCGCCTCTTTGAATGTACCGCTGCATGTATATCTGGGTCAAAACAAAAAATGGACCGGAATGATGCCGGTACCTGACCCGGCCTTATGGACACCCGACGAGCCGAAACTTCACAAGCTTGTCGTGCAATTGTTGGATCCGGACGGGAATGTGATCGATGACGAGGTGGTAACGACCGGCATTCGTACAGTCAGCCAGGAAGGAGGCACGTTTCGGATCAATGGAAAGCCGGAAATGATGAACGGCGCTCTGATATTCGGCTTTCGGCCACCGCTGGACCGTATAGCCCAATGGCTTTTCCGATCGCCGGAAGATCATCTGGTGGCCGATATTCTGATGTTGAAAAAAATGAATGCCAATACGGCACGCATGAGTATCCATGACAGTCCTTCCCGCAGCACAAATGATCCGCGTTATGCTGAAATAGGCGATCAACTCGGAATCATGTACCAGTGGGCGACTACGGCGTGGGTCCGAACCGACAGTCCCTGGCTGGTGGATTTCGAAGGATTGCCGAAGTATGTGCGCCAGGTACGCAATCATCCCAGTATCGTGATGTGGCAACCGGCGAATCACCCGTATTTCAGGGGGTTTGATGAATTTATTGTATGGCTGGAAGATCTTTATGAAGTCATTACAAAACATGATCGCAGTCGTCTGATAAGTCCGACCGCCAGCATGACAACAGCACGTGTACAGCCGCGCAACGATGCAGGAACCCTTGATTACAGAGGAGATTCTGTGGAACCGATACCCATCTGGACAGCACCTCTCATTACAAGGGGAAATATGGACTTTGCACTTGGCTATGGTCGAGAGTGGAGTGTATTGCGAAGTTATCCTTATCCTGAAGACTGGGAGGGTGTACAGAACTGGCTCGAAACAGGTTACCGAACCGATTATTTGGCAAGCGCAGAACGGGCCTACTTTGATTTTGAGAGTGAAGAAACAATCGGACAGCCCAACTGGAATCTTCACAGGGGAAAACCACAGTATCGTATTCGATCCTATGAATTGAACTATGATGTGGGATCGATCGGTCGCCGGCTTACCACCGACGAATGGCGCGAAAGCCAGGCCTGGCAAGCACTGAGCGCTTACGAACCCTATCGCAAGAAAAGATGGCTGGATTATGATGGAATGGCCTGGTGTCCGCTTCGGGGTGGTGGAAATACGGCAACTTATCTAAAGCCGGTCATAGACTATTACGGACATGCCAAGCTCTCCTTCTATGCGCTTCAAATGGTATTTCAACCGATACTGGCGGGAAGCAACGATGTAAACATTGCCTATGGCCCGCGGGACAGGATTACTCCTATTGTAATGAATCTCGGTCCGGAAAGAACTGTTCATGTGGATGTGCGGGTACTGTCTCCGGATGGAGCGGTAGTGGATGAAATAACCTACAGTGATGTCAAGTTGGAAGGAGGCCGTACGGTCCGTACCCTGGATAGCTGGCGTCCTGAAGTATCGAGCAACGGCACCTTTGCTGTAGAATACATCGTTAAAGAAGCCTGCAACTGATACCCAATTGCCGATTTCTTTGAAGACTTACGATGATCAGATTTTCTTAGCCAGTGATACCAGAACCGCTAATGCGATGAACAAAAATCTATGAGAAACAAAAAAAGCAAGTCGAACCAGCAGTGGAATTATGATAATATTTCATTGTGGAAAATCAGACCTGCAGACACCGGGCGACAATACGTCAAGAATGGAGGCGGGGCTGTAATTAGATCCTTTATTCTCGCTTTTGTGGTTTTTGTGTTTTGTATTTTAACCACAGCTGAGGCCCATTTACCGATTTCTTTTAATACTTTCGATGATCAGAATTTTTTACACAGTGATATGGGAACCGATGATTTGGGTGAATATTATAAGACAGCTGAATCTTCCGGAATACCCGAAATTCTAATTAAACCAGAATGGCCCCCCTCGGTTTGGCAAGAAGATATTAAGCGTCCCGAAGAAGTCTATTTGGGCGACGAGCTTAATCTTGGTCCAGTGCTTGGACCTGAGGAATTATATAGTGCTGTTGACGAGGTGGAGTATCAATGGTATCGGGACGGTAAACCTCTTGAAGGTGCTACGGGAAAATCTCTAATTATCAACGGAGTGACTAAAGACGATCTGGGGTCTTATTTTGTAATGGCCTACACCGATGCGGATACTCTCCTGGCCCAATCAAGGCGAGTATTGGTTTGGAGAAGTGATCCGCCTGTTTTTCGCTATGAAGTGCCTGGCAAACCAGCAGAAAATTATCAGTCTTTACAGGATAAGATTCTGGAGTCGGTAAGCGAACATGCCGACAATGTGCTGGAGCTCGGCCGCGATCGCTGGAGCGGAAAAGATACCCCGCTTTTTGCCGACGGTCTTAATCTTGCAACATGGGAGCCCGCAATTTGGCGGCATAACGGGAACGAGTATTACATTTCCAACTTTGCCAGTCAGCAGAATCTGATGCGTACGCTGGTTGCTTTGAGCAGGCTTGCCGGCGACGAACAATATAAACAGGCGGCCATGGATGCCACCGCTTATATGTTTGACCATCATCAGTACGAAAGCGGACTCTTGCCCTGGGGAGGGCATCGTTTTTTGGATTTGAAAACCCTGGATGATGTGTACGGCTTCGACTCCAATTCCCATGAGCTTAAGCGTCATTTCCCTTATTACGATCTGATGTTTGACGTGGATAAGGAAAGTGCCACACAACTGGTCAGAGGTTTTTGGGAAAGTCACATCTACGACTGGAGCAATGAATTCTATCACAATCGTCATGGCCGGTGGGTTGACAGGGTGCCTGAAGATATTTGGGACCGCCCCTTCAGTGATCCCGACGCCCATCAGATGATTGATCGCGGGACGATGGTTCATACCAGCAACGACCTGATGTATGCCGCTGCACATTCGTTCAGACATAATCCGGAGCAAGAGCAAGGCGCATTGCAATGGGCTGAACGCAAGGGGGGACTGTGGTACAAAGCGCGCAATCCCAAAGTAGGTTTGGGTTCTTATCATTATCATCTTGGCCACAACCCCAACAGTGGATGGGGATCGCATATGCCGCCGCCACAAAATGTTCCGGGCAGAGTGGACGCACCCTATGAATGGAGCGATCTGTTTGAACGACTTGGAGAAGATCCGGCTTCTTATGGAACAGGCGCTGCTTCAGCGGTGGGATCAACAAGGTTTTGGGCCACCACCGGATGGCCCGGCGTAATATATGCAGACGCAACGATCGCTCAGCTGCGGATGGCTGAACTTCTTGGAGAAGAGCACGGCACCAACTTCATGTACTGGGCTCACACAGCCTTGCGTGCATTCGCCGAAAGCGATGCCTATAATCCCGAAACCAACACGATTAATCGCATGCTGACGAACGGCCGTGTACTCGAGCCGGATTTTACAACTGCCGGCTTGCGATTTTTCTATACTTTCAGCATCGGCTACAGAATGACGCAAGACGAGGCGCTCTGGCCGGTTGCCCGCGGCGTTGCTCGTGCACATGAACTGGGAGAGATCGGTCCATCACCGGGAGTGGCTGTGAAATTAAACCTGACAACCTCCAATGCCGAACCGGAAGCAATGCTTTCTTTTCTGGAGCTTTATCAGGCGCTCGAAGAGCCGGCTTACCTGGAAATGGCTGTGAAAATTGCAGAAAACATACTCGAACAAAAATTTCACAAAAAACATCGTTTTCAATCTGGTGCCTATGGGTTTTTTGTGAGGAGCAAAGAACATACTCATGTGTGTTTCGATGATCCGGAACCGTTTGCCCTGTTGTCGCTGGTCGCTGTACTGCGTGGCGAACCAGATTTATTACCATTATATGCTAACGGAAGATCCTATATTCATGGCCGGTATGACGGCGAAGGACGAACCTATGACCATCGTGTTATCTGGTCACAAACAAAATGATCACTTTAAAAACAGAATCTTTCTCATGTTATACACAAGCCACTCAGAGATAATATATCTAAAACTGATTTCGTCCTTTTTTGCTTGTCTGCAACCTCAGGCGGGACTTTTTGAGGAAGCCCTAATTAGCAACAAAAAAGACGGATAGTGCTCTCCGTTATGTGAGCATCCTCACCGTTAACCTGAAAGTCCCGTACACGAAAATAAGGTTTCATTCGACCCATCTATATAACGAAAATCTGCATCGAATGCCGATATCACAATTCGGACATCGTGCCGGAGCCATAGCTGCCACAAATGGAGGTTTCCGCTACGGTGGACGGGTGTTTTTTAACTCCGATATTCTAAAAAACGACGGTAAAATCGCACCATTTTTTGACGACGAATCTCATGATACCCGTTTTGTCAGCGTTTAAATGAAACTGAATAAAAATTATGTCCCCCAAAAACTTTGCATGCCAGATCCTGAGCTCCCTTCTCCTGGTCGTTTTTGCCGAACTGAAAGCGGCAGATACGACCCGGGTGGAGGTGGGGCCGGGAGTAAATCAGATCCAAATCATCGATCGCGAACTTCCGCGC
>SLLP01000026.1 GCA_007133995.1 Balneolales bacterium | reverse complement strand
TGGGTACATGAGAAAGCATCTCATGATAGACAAATTCGTCTTTTTCCGACAGCATGACCATTCCGTCAATGGTCATCATTTTCCCCCAGGTATCGGTATCAAAAATTTCCACTTTTTGATACGGGGTCTGCTCGGAGAACAGAGTTCTGTTAATTCCGACGGTCAATCCTGTACGACCGTTGTAAAATTCATTGAATTGCATCTCAATTGACCATTAGCTTATTTATAACAGAAGTCTATTCATACCAGAGAACGGCACCGGCAAAGACGGCTCCGCATTGTTCGACCGTGTGCTCCAGTCCAGTGGAAAAAAGGGTTCCCAGCTTTCGGTTCCGATAGTCAAATGCGTCCTGAGCCATCTGTCGGACTTTTTCTTCCACTTCGGAAAGCGGGGCCTTTCCCTCATATTCCATGATGACCCCAGCCTGTTCCGGATCTTCGGGAAGTGCAACCGCAATGGCGGCTGATATTAACTCTCCCGGAGTATCAGAATCGATATGGGCATAGGCTACAGGTATCAAACCACCTTTAGGCAGTGTAACTGATTTTCTTTGTTTTGCCCCTGGCGGGACAATACTGCTCATGCGTACAAGATTGGTATCGCCTACACCTGCATTTAGCAAGGCCTGATCAAAAGCATTCAACAACATCCTCCCTTCACCGGACCCTTTTACCAGGCAGAAGATGTTAGGGGTGCGAATCATGTTCATGTACAACTCCGGTTAATAATGGTAAAAAATGATATTATAATGACATTATGAAGACTGCGAGGTGCATCTGGACTTTCCGGCATGGACCGCTGCACGATCCTTGAAATGTCTGCCATGGAGAATGAGATTCACATCAACCGCTGTGTTCAGCATTTGAATGCGGAATAAAGAAGCACAGTCGGGTTCATTCAATTGCTGAATTTTGCCGCATTTTCAGGCTTGAAAAGCAGTTTCTGCCCCTCAGCCACTTTGAACATACCACGCTTCAGTTCCATCGCCGATGTATTTCTGGATTCAAAATGTTCTTTAAGATGTTCCTGAATGATCCACGGGTCGATCGTATCTCCGCAAGTAAAGATATCGACAGCAGCATAGGAATATTCCGGCCAGGTATGGATCGCAACATGGGATTCAGCAATAACGACCATTCCACTGACACCATGAGGGCTGAACTTGTGGAATTTGTGGGAAATTATGGAAGCACCGGATGCCCGTGTTCCCTCTAGTAAAATTGCTTCAATTTGTGCAACGTCATTGAGTACTTCGTCATTGCATTCGTAAAACTCAACGAGTATTTGTCTTCCTAATGCTTCCATTTCTTTGAGATCTAGTGGGTGGTGTATTCAGTGATCGCTGCATGAAACAGCAAGTAAAAAAAAAGCAACCCTTGGCACACAGCCACCCCGCTTGTAACGCATGCGCTTGTGTGAAAAAGTCGCGTTGGTACGCAGCAATCAATCTCTTGCTTGGGATTTGATCGCAATATCACAATAAAATTTCGGATTCGTGAAACTGTCTTTGAACCAGCATATATCAATTTCGTAGTATCGTCTATATGTATTTTTATTTCTGAGAGGATTATTCATTAAGTGATAACAAATTAACACCGTAAAAAGCGGTTCCCATTCATTCTACAAAAAAACGCAACTGAACCATTTTTATACAGATTCCAAAATTAAAGATTTTTTTCCGAATTTAATATGCCTTGAGAATTTTTTTTATCCATCCGGATTGGATTAACTGGTGTATTATGCTTTGACAAATCAAACGATCCGGATTTGTTAAGTCGTATTTTTTTTTGTTATATAGACAGTTATGTAGTTACGGGTAATTTCTGCTAACAAAATTGGAGGTGGAAAAATGGACGCATTTTACAAGAAAACTGAAAACCTTCTTGATTTGGCAGGCATTTCCATAAATGGAGCACGTCCTTTTGACCTCCAGGTGCATAATGATCTGCTTTTCCAGCGAATATTTGCAGAAGGCTCTCTGGGATTCGGTGAAGCCTACATGGACGGATGGTGGGACTGTGATGCCCTTGATGATTTTTTTTACCGGATTGCAAGAGTAAATCTGGACAGGAAAATCAAACCGCTGCGTGAGCTGGGCACCTTTTTGAAAGCAACCATCCTGAACCTTCAGCATCCCTCTCGTGCCTTTGTCATTGGTGAGCATCACTATGATATCGGCGAGGATCTCTACGAGACCATGCTGGACAGCAGAATGATATACAGTTGCGCTTACTGGAATAATGCAGATTCACTTGATCAGGCCCAGCAAAACAAACTGGACCTGATTTTCCGTAAGCTGGGGCTAAAAAAAGGGATGCGGGTGCTCGACATAGGATGCGGCTGGGGTGGCGCTCTCAAATACGCCGCTGAAAAATTTGGTGTGGAGGGAGTGGGAGTAACCGTATCGGTCAACCAGGCAAAAAGGGCAGCGGAATTATTCAAAGTTCTACCTGTCAAGATTCTGCTCCAGGATTTCAGAGAACTGAATGGTCAATTTGACCGAGTCTGGTCCATCGGCATGATTGAACACGTTGGTGTGAAAAACTACCGCGCATTCATGAAAGTCGTCCGGCGCTGTCTCAATCCGGATGGACTATTTCTGCTCCACACCATCGGTGGCAATCGATCTGTGCAAAAAAGTGATCCGTGGATAGGAAAATATATCTTTCCCAATTCCATGATCCCCTCCCTGCGACAGTTGGCACTTTCATGGGAGGATCTGTTTGTGCTTGAAGACCTGCACAATATCGGTCCCAACTATGAAAAAACACTTAAGCACTGGCACCAGAATATTACATCCAACCACAAGAATCTCAGGGATAATTACAGCGAGCGCTTTTTCCGGATGTGGCGGTACTACCTGATGAGCTGTGCCGGAATATTCAAGGCCCGTAAACTGAGTGTCTGGCAGATGGTTCTTTCGCCCGATGGTATTCCCGGCGGATATGCATCCGTCAGGTAGTGATTTTTTTGACGGTCATTAGCAACACCGACTCCGGAGACTGCCGGCTGAATCCCTTTATTGCCTTGTCCGCATCGAGGAGCACTTCAAACAGCCATGGGCAAACTGCAAGCGGATAATTATATCCCGCCCTGGCCAGCTTGTTGTAGTAGAAGTTACTTTTTATTCCCACAGATTCCTGTACCAGATTTGGCGACATTCCTTTACGGGTGAGACGCTGGATATGCCATATTTTCCCGAATGTTCCATACAAATAGCTTATGACCTTAATCACCTCCCCGGCTGGTGAGTCGGCATTGTGTAAGAGTTGCCGGGCGATCATCATCGCTTTACCGGTGTTGCGTTCGAAAAGTGCATCCTGAAAATCAAATACCGAGTATTCCCTGGAGAGCCCGACAAGATCTTTTACATCTTGTTCCTTGACCGCTCGATCTCCCTTACAGCTGGCAGCCAGTTTCGCAATCTCAACCGTCAACTGCTGCAGATGATTGCCCACATGGAAAGCCAAAAGCTGAACGGCATTGTCCTCGAATGTCAGATTATGTTCCATTGACGCCCAATCCACAATCCACTGTGGCAAATGGTATTCCCCCAGCGGATCAAAAGTATGCGAAGTAACCGTTTTACTTTTTTTAAGCGCACTTCCCAATTTACTGTTAGCGGCAGGACGTTTTTCGCTTGTGAGAATAAGCAGTGTACTTGGATTTGGCTGTTTCAGATAATTTGCAAGGTCGTCTACTGTACCGCCTCCCGTCTCCGGTCCATCCAGGGATATTTCACCGGGATCTGCACTGGCTTGTTCCAAGCCCGAATGTCCGCCACCGGGGCGTTCTGCTCCCCGACGCTCCGTACGGGTCTGCCTGGCATCAAACATCTTCATGAAATCACGTACCACAACAACGCGCCGTTCTGCCATCATCGGGTAACTGCGGCATACGTCAATCACCTTGTCTGCCTTCACCTCAAGCCCGTACAACACATCCAGATTGAAATCCCTGGCCTCCTCCGGCACAACGGAGATGGCCGCATCCTGCAGGCGGTCCGGGAAAAAACTCTCCTCACCGAAGAATGCATAGACCGGCTTGATCTCAGGTCCACGTAATTCCTCCATAAATGCTTTAAATTGTTCCAGGCTGGATGTTTTTTTTGCCATGACAAGGTGATTTCAAAGCTGATGCGTTCAGTTACGGATAGAGGCGTCCCATCATACGTGGGAACGGGATGGTTTCGCGGACATGTTGAAGACCGCACAACCAGGCGACCGTACGCTCCAGTCCAAGGCCAAAACCGGAGTGTGGCACGGACCCGTACTTGCGCAAATCCAGATACCAGCGGAATTGCTCTTCCGGCAAATTATGCTCTTTGAGCCGCTGCAGCAGAATTTCAAGATTATCTTCGCGCTGACCGCCTCCGATGATCTCGCCATAGCCTTCCGGGGCGAGCATGTCAACCCCCAGTGCTATGTCATTGTTCTCCGGATCACGCTTCATGTAAAATGCTTTCACTTCGGCCGGATATCCGTACACCATCACCGGTGTGGCATCGTCCATGGTTAGCAGGGTCTCGTCGCTGCCGCCAAAATCCTCACCCCACTTTTTCCCGAGCGCCGATTTTTTCCAGACCGGGATATTACGCAAATCCTCCTCAATCTGATCAAGGCGGGTATTAATCTCTCCCCTCTTGCGGTCAATCTGGAATTTTCGGCCCTTTTTTGCCTGGCCAAACTCGGCATTGAGCGAGGCCAGTTCCTTTTTGAGTTTTTCAGCTTCCAGTTTTCGCTCTTTGGCCATGGCGTCCAGTTTCTCCTGCATTTCGGTAGAATTCAGCTTCTCAACGGCCTCCGTATAGCTGATCCGGGGAAATGGTGCTTTGATGTGCTCAAGTTTCGAGACATCCCGTTCAAGTATTACAAGCTCTTCACGGCTTTTCTCCAGTACCTCCTGAACGATGAATACGATCATTTTTTCCGCCAGATCCATGTTCATGGGCAGATCATAGTAGGCCATTTCGGGCTCTATCATCCAGAATTCGGTGAGGTGCCTGCGTGTCTTGCTTTTTTCGGCACGAAACGTGGGACCAAAGGTGTAAATCTTGCCGTGCGCCATGGCCATGGCCTCGCCATAAAGCTGCCCTGACTGTGTAAGGTATGCCTTGCGATCAAAGTAGTCTGTTTCAAACAGGTTGGTTGTACCTTCGGCGGCATTGCCTGTAAAAATGGGTGCATCCATCTGTATGAAGCCCCGCTCCTGGAAAAATCGATGGATGGCATAGATGATGGTATTTCTGACCCGCATGGCAGCCCATTGCTTTCGGCTCCGCAGCCATAGGTGACGATGCTCCATCAGGAACTCAACCCCGTGCTCCTTAGGGGTAATGGGATATTCTTCTGCTATAGAAACAATGTTGATGTCACGGGCATGCAGTTCGTGTCCACCAATGCTGCGCTCATCAACATTCACCATCCCTGTAATCTCGATGGCGCTTTCCTGCTGCAGACGCAAGGCCTTCTCCCAGACCTCCTGCGAAACATCATCCTGAGCCACAACAGATTGGCAGAGTCCGGTTCCGTCCCTTACAATAATGAATGTCAGCTTTTTACTGGTTCGTATGTTGTACACCCATCCTTTAAGGGTGACTTGTTTACCGGCATGTTCCGGGATTTCAGTGATATAAACCATAGAAATAATTATTTGAGGATCACGACGCTTCCTTATCCTCAGGCATCAGAACCGTCTCTGTAAATTGTTTTTCATCGAAAAAGGCCCCGCAAAGATCACGAATTTGCTCTGCATCCGCACTATCAATTTCAGCTACCAGCTCATCCAATGTAATATAACGATCATAGAAAATTTCACTTTTGGCGAGTCGTGTCATACGGTTGCTCATGCTCTCCTGTGCAAGGAGCAGTTTCCCTTTGAGCTGTGATTTTGCCTCGTTCAACTCTTTATCGGGAATACGTTCATCGCTGAGTCGCCGGAGTTCAACCAGCACCAGGTCCCTGACATGATCGAGATACTCCCGATCGGTGCCTGCATAGATACCAAACAGTCCGCTGTCCCGAAAAGCTTCCATGAACGACTGAATATGATAGCAGTAGCCGTATTTTTCCCGAATGTTCTGATGAAGGCGCGAGCTCATACCGGAACCCAGAACGGTATTTGCAAGCAGCAACTTGTACCGGTCTGGGTCCATCGCCGACAATGCCCGTCGACCGAGCATGAAATGGGTCTGCTCAATAGGTCGCCGGATGAGCGACTTGGTAGCCTTGTACGGGGTCATGGGCTGATCTCCGTTGGCAACAAACTCATTGTCTACCGGCTGAAAATACTTTTTGGCAAGGTCTACAACCTGATCATGATCCGCATTCCCTGCTACAGCAATAATCACATTGAGTGGATGATAATGCTCCCGCATATAACTAAAGAGCGTTTCACGACTTAAGCTTGAAACCGTTGACTCATAACCGATAATCGGACGTCCAAGCGGATGAGGCAGAAACAGCTGCTTGTGAAACTCTTCAAAGATGAAATCTTCAGGGTTGTCCCGGTACATTTTCATCTCTTCAACCACAACCTTTTTTTCCTTCACGATCTCATCTTCGGGAAACCGGGAATGAAGCACCATGTCTGTAAGCACATCGAGCGCGGTATCCAGCTCCGAATCCAGACATCTTGCATAGTAGCACGTCAGTTCAGGCGAGGTAAATGCATTCAGATATCCGCCAACGGCCTCCATGCTTAGTGCGATGTCGTAGGCGGACCGTTTATCTGTTCCCTTAAAGAGCATGTGCTCAAGAAAATGGGTAATGCCGGCCTCGGGATCTTTCTCATGGCGACTGCCTGTTTTGACCCATATGCCAACTGAAAGACTTCGTACAGTTCGTATCGATTCGGTGACGATACGCAGCCCGTTGGGCAGTACGGTTTTCTGAATTCGGTCAGGTGTGCTCATATAACAAATTTAAATCTGAAGATTCCATCTGAACAATAATGATCTGATAACGTTGCATGAATCATAAACGTTACAAGTGCCCAAATATACAAAAAGCGCCGCCATAAACATGACGACGCTTTTAAT
>SLLP01000268.1 GCA_007133995.1 Balneolales bacterium | reverse complement strand
TCCAGCAGGGTCATACCACCATCCAGAGCCATGTTGACGATCCTCGGGTTATCGACACGCATGACGCCCAGGTTCACGACCGGCACTTGCAGGCCGGTTCTTCCGAGTTTCCGGTGGATGATGGTCTCCTTTGTCCCGGCATCGTCATCTGTCGATGCAGCCCGGGCTGTCCCGGCGCCTGCCAGCAATCCACCGGCGGCACCTGTGGCGGTCATTTTCAGGAAATTCCTGCGATCTAATGATTTATGCATTGGCTTACCCCTAGCGTTAATAATTGGAATTGGAATTGGAATTGGAACCGAGACTATCTGACCGACACAAAATGCTTTGAAATATTATTCTTTCAATATAAAAAAATATGGGAATATATAGCCTTAAGTTACAAATTATGTGCTTCTCTGAAAACATCCCAGACGGCAGTGCGGAATGTAGCCCTACGCCACTTGCCTTCGGCTTCGGCCCGCTCCTGGAAGGCACGGTTCATCAGCAGGTCCAACGCCTCCTCTCAGGAATACCGGTATGCCTCATCGTGGATGCGGTAGTCAAGAATGGTATTGGTCACCACCCGCAGATGCCATTTGGCGTACATCAGCCACAGTTCCGGCCTGAAATCGCCATACCCCTCCTCCAGCATCATCTGCTCGGTGTAAACGGCCCACCCTTCAATCATCGCTGTATTGCGCTGAATGCTCTTGATGATAGACGGTGACCGGTTGGCATACACCAGCTGAGTGTAATGTCCGGGCACAGACTCGTGGATATTGAGGATCTGCAGGGTGTAGTTATTGTATTCCCGAAGAAAACTCCCGGCTTGCTCATCGGACATGTGATCTATCGGGATGGATGATCTGTTACTACCCGGATGTCCTCGATTAAAGATGTCCTCGTTTAAACAGGACCGCGTGGTTGCCGGCGGTCCTTACCGCCAAGTGTGCAAAATAATATGTGCGACATATTATTGCATTTGCATTATACAAAACAAACACCTCTTCACAAATCCTTCCGGGTCAATACGATCAACCCCATCCCCCTGTAGCTGCAGGTTAGCATCCGGTTGAACAATCAACAAAAAGTGTTACTTTATTTAAAAACAGAAGCATGAAGACCATTCAGCTCTCTATATTTGTCATCGTTGCATCGGTTATCATCTGGACCTTTTTTTTGTTGAAATCCTGTGGTGACCGCTCTACGGGTAATGCCTGTCATGGTGAGGCTGATCGATGGAACGTCTGCCAAATGGAGCTGACCTATTCCATCGGCGCAATTGATTCGCGCTTCAGCATCTCCGAACAGGACGTCAGAAAGTCCATGGATGCCGCCATTGATCTTTGGGCGGGGGCGGTGGAAACCCTCCGGATCCGGCACTCCCCGCACGGCGACATCGTTGTGAATTTTGTCTACGATGACAGGCAGCAAATGACCCAAAGCGAAAAGCGCCTGATGAACGAGATCGAATCCCTTGGCAGCAGTATCGATCGCTTGCAGGATGAATACAACCGGTATTATGAAAGGATTGAGGCTCTCTCCGACCGACACCGGCTGCTGGTTGACCGGATCAACCTCGTGACTGGCGGACTCAACGAGTGGGTTGAAAACAGGAACCAGGACGGTGGACTGACTCACGGTGATCTCGAGTATTTCGAAGATCAGTCCCGGTCCATTGGCGAACTGCAGCGGCAGGAAGCGGATATGCGAAATAACCTGAATGCACTGATCCAGGCTTTTAATCCCGTCTCTGACAGGTTAAACAGGGAAATTGATGAGATGAACCGACGGATTGATGAATACAACCAAAATTTTGCCGGTGAATTCAGTTTTTCAAGCGGCAAATATGAGGGCCGGGTCGGACAGGGTGTCATTACCATCTATCATCACGTGAATGAACAGCACCGTCTGCTGCTTCTGGCTCATGAACTGGGTCACGCGCTCGGACTCGGTCACGTCTCCAATCCCGGATCCGTGATGTACAGAACGATTGACCGGCAACTGTATTCGGGAAAAATCCAGCTGACCGGAGACGACAAGGAGGCGTTGCGTCATCAGTGTCGCTGAGCTGCTTCGCGTTTCAGCTCTTCCTGGTCTTTTTTTGACAGATTCGCAACCACCATATCGTAGGAGTGCCGCGTCCACTCCCTGAGAAGCTCACCCGGAACGGGCCGGTCCAGCATGATGCTGTTCCAGTGCTTCTTGTTCATGTGATAGCCCGGCACCACAAAATCGTACTGTTCCCGGAGCGCAATGGCTCTTTCAGGATCGCATTTCAGATTGATGAAATTGAACGTATCCACGTTGGTCAGGCTGTACATCTTGTCCCGGACAAAAAACACAAGTGCATCTTCATCGAATGGAAACCGCTCCTGAGTACCGGGAAGGGAGAGACAGAAATCTCGGTATTCTTCAATATTCATGATTCAGCGAAATATTTGATATTTTTTTATCCGGGATGGTATCAAAACAGTGAATTTCAAGAAAAGTTGCAATGAACTGTCAGCGTGAAACGCAATAATGCAACCGGTTGGATGGAGCGTCAGTATGAATCTCCAATATCATAATTACCTCCCTGACTCGCAATGGACAAATCCCGATTGTTTCATTCAAACCGAGTTGGAACCTGGAACATGAAATCCTTTGCAACCATATTTTGCATGTGATTTACAAAGCATTTTATTAAGTTGCAAACCAATAAAAATCAAAATTTTGCCTTGGTATTTTAAATTTTTATTCTGATCCCGTGTATCCGCTTTTTTTTACAAAGTCACTCCTCATACATCTTCCTTTATTCTGCTTCATCCTGCTTTCACAAGTCGGTGCAGTTCCTATCGCATACAATGACGAAGCTTCTCATCCCGATTCGCTGATACACCGCGAACTTGATGAAGTGGTTGTCAGCGCACAGCGAACCCCGGTCCTGCGATCCGAAGCCATGCGATCGATACAGGTCATTGACCATGAACAGATTCGCGGCTCATCTGCCCACGATCTCGCCGGACTTCTGGCAGCCGTGCGCAGTGTTGATATCCGTAGCCGTGGCACATTCGGGATGCAGGCCGATGTGAGTATCCGGGGAGGCACTTTTGACCAGACACTGGTGCTACTGAATGGTGTGAACATCACCGATCCCCAGACCGGTCATCACAATCTCAATGTACCCGTCGACCTGCAGAGCATTGAACGCATCGAAATCCTGCACGGATCGGGAGCCCGCATATTCGGTCCGAATGCCTTCAATGGCGCGATTAACATCATCACCAAAGAACCTGGGGATGCGAATTTGAATGCCTCCCTGTCAGGCGGACAGCATCGGTTCGGGTCGGCAGGCTTGTCCACCGGTTTCAGCAGCGGCCCGGTGAACCACCATCTCTCATTGAGTGGCATGACCAGCGACGGCTTCATTGACAACACGGACTTCCGCACCGGCAATCTATTTTACCGATCCAGATTGGCGATGTTGAACGGTACCCTTGACCTGCAGGGCGGATACAATGAAAAAGCATTTGGCGCCAACAGTTTTTACACGCCGCGATTCCCTGATCAATTCGAGCATACCCGCACCGGTTTCGCCTCGCTCCGATGGCTGCCCGGCGGATCCATCCGGCTTACACCATCCGTTTACTGGCGTCGCCATCATGACCGGTTCGAACTGTTCCGGCATGAAGCCCCGGAGTGGTACACCGGCCACAATTACCACCGCACGGATATTGTCGGCGCTTCGCTGAACTGGGTGCATGTGGGGGCGCTTGGCACCAGTTCGGCCGGACTCGACTACCGTTACGAGCATATTTTCAGCAATGTTCTGGGTGAAGAGCTGACTCAGCCTGTCCGGATCTCTCATGAGGATGACGCCTTCTTTACTCACTCATACAGCCGGAACGGCATCAGCCTGATGCTGGAACACAGCTTCACGCACGGCCCATTTTCCCTGGCTGCCGGAACATTGATCTACACCAACTCCGACCTTGACGATCCCTTTACCCTTTTCCCTGGCATCGATGCGGGTTGGCAGTTTCACAATCAGTGGCGCTGGTACGCCTCCGCAAACCGGACACTTCGCCTTCCCACATTCACCGATCTGTTTTACAGCGGTCCGGACAACCTGGGCAATCCGCTGCTCGTACCTGAAGAGGCTGTATCGCTCGAGAGCGGGGTCAAGGGCACCTGGCGCTTCGTTCAGTTCGAAACCGCTGTTTTTCGCCGATGGGGCACCAATATGATCGACTGGGTGCGGCGACCGCAGGATGATGTCTGGCGCAGCGACAACCTGACCGAGGTCACTCTCACCGGTTTTGAAGCAGGTGCAACCGTTGTGCTCGGCAGCCTTTACTCCTCCCGTACGTCCACCCGGTCCTCCTCCTCGCACTCTGCGGCCAGACCAACTGACCGGCTCTCCTCTTCCGGTTCGACAGACCAAACCTTATCCTCCCGTTCTTCCGCACGTTCCACAACACACTCGGCCGACCGCCTCATTTCCGTGCAATACGCACGGATCCATGCCGGGAAATCGAGCGGTGACTTCATCTCAAACTATGCACTGGATTATCTGAGACACAAAGTTGATATCGTTCTTGCAATGCCGATCACCAACCGGACCGGAGTGCACACGACAGCCATTTGGCAAGATCGTGCCGGCAGTTTTTTACTGTATGAGGATGGGGAATTCACCGAAATACGCGACTATGAGCCTTTCTGGCGGTTTAATCTGAAACTGTATTATGATATCGGTCCGACCCGATTTTTCGGAGAAGCATCCAATCTGCTGGATGTCCGCCATGCAGATATCGGTAATGTGCCTCAGCCCGGTCGATGGCTTCGTGGAGGCATTGAAATCGAAATCAGATGACAGGATCTGAGGATCTATGGAACTTTGTAGTCTTGTTGAATGGAGTTTGATGAAAGATATCAAACCTGAATTTGTCACAGCCTGGAATGTGCTATCAATCGCCGGTACCATTTTACCAGGGCCTCCAGAGCCGGCGGATTATCGGCATAGCAAAAAGACATCATGCCCGTAATACACCATAAATGAAAACGATCGATTACGGGAAGATCCCTATTCTTGCTTTTTATTTGAGAAGGCGGATGACAAGGGAGATCAAGAAGGTAGGTCTATTTTACGGTGTAGAGAATATGCTCTATCAGCTTGCTGCGAGTCCACTCAGATGTGCTGTACTAAGCTCCAATGCGACGAAAAATGTAAAGCGGGTGTTCGGGAGTCATATATCAGCTTATTTTGACCACTATGACTGTCAGGCTTCATTCCTCGGTAAAACCGCCCGGCTGAAAAAACTGCTGGGCAAGAGTGGCTTCAAATCGCATGATACGCTGATGACAGGGGATGAAATTCGTGACCTGGAAGCTGCCAGAAAGCTGGATGTATCATTCGGAGCGGCAACCTGGGGATTCAACAACCTCGCAGTTTTTTTAAGGCATAAACCTGATTATGTCTTTCAGGAAGTATCCGACATTTCGCGCCTTTTAGCTCCGCAGAAACAAGCTCATCCACCTGATCTTCCGATCATGCGCAACTGAATTACACCTAAGTGATTGACAAAATAAATATATGCGCTTATATTTCTGGCTATGTGTTGTTACTATCTGTGTCAAACACCTTAACCATGGCAACTGCAGGAGCTCATTATGAAAAACTCATCCTACCTTCTAATTCCACTGCTTTGTCTGTTTATTACGCTTCCCGTACATGTACACGCAGAGACTCAGGACACCACTTCGATGTCACAGCTGGAGCCGACCCGTTTTGGTGTCGGTTTTCAGAGCACCTGGCCGGCCTGGGGGCTGAGCGGCATGATGGATATCAACGAAACCATCACTGCGCAGGCTGTCCTTGGATTTTTCGGGAGTTTCACAACCGTTACCGGTCGGGGATTGTATCACTTCCGCCAGGAAGAGTTCTGGGATATGTACGGATACGGCATGCTGGGCCTCTGGAGATACAACACCCGTTTCATAACGGCTGAGAACAGTCTGGGCATCGGTGCCGGAGCAGGCATTCAATACGACTGGCGTGCATTGGATCCCAATTTACCTCCCATCTACTGGAATATCGAGCTTGGCATCAGTTTCTTTAACTTTGAGCACTACAATTTCAACTTCATCAGCTTTGGCACAGGAATCCATTACCGATTCTGATTCCACTGTACAGTAACTTCCCATTCCACAGCAACTTTCAATCTTTTCTTGAATTGCTACTGTTGCCGGGCCTCCTGACATCAGGGTAATCGGTCCTGTTTATCTGCATTCTGCTTCTGCAATCAGCTTCATGGTATGATAAGCTGCTGTTCCTCTCATTGGCAAGAGTTGGATCCATTACTTCCTGTTAGCCATGTAATCGAAAGATAATAAAAGACCCCTGTAAAAAAGTTTCAAACCCCTTGTTCTTTCTTTGTTCTGAAGCATATTTTCGAAGAATATTACCTGGAAAAATCCTATTCTCTTAGATAAGCTATCCAGAACGTTATCCAGTCGATCATGAAGCAGGTCTTTCTGATTTTTTTACTGTTTTCCACCATCCCTTTTTTTGTTCACACTCAGGCTCAGGACCAGACAGAACCAGATGAAATTTTTACAGCTGGGCAAGGTGCCGACGACAGGGATGGAAACCGTTACAATACGGTCATCATTGGCAATCAGGAGTGGATGACGCAAAATCTGCGCACCTCGCATTATGCCAACGGCGACAGTATCCCCCAGGTAACAGAGAGAAGTGAATGGGCTGAGCTCTCAACGGGCTCCTGGACCTACTACAACAATGATGACTACTTCGTGACCCATTACGGAAAACTGTATAACTGGCATGCCGTCAACGACAGTCGTGGACTTTGTCCGGCCGGGTGGCGGGTACCCTCCGACAATGACTGGAAAACCCTTGAGCAACAATTGGAGATGCCCGATTCCGAGCTCCAGAGAATGGGAACACGCGGATCGGAAGATCAGATCGGCGGAAAACTGAAAAGCACGGATATGCAGCTATGGCGAGAGCCGAACCGGGGTGCATCCAATGAAAGCGGCTTTTCCGGTCTGCCGGGAGGAAACAGGTCCGAGACAGGCGGCTTTGAAGGCATCGGCAGCATGGGTCTGTGGTGGAGTAGTACCGAAGCAGGCAGTGGTATGGCCTGGATGCGTCTGCTGTCACACGATAGTGGCAATATCACCAAGCTCTATTCCGAAAAGCGTTACGGATTCTCTGTTCGATGTTTCCGTAATGTTGATGACGACTTCCCCGATCACGCTGAAATTGAACCCGATGTTGATCCTTCACCGGGCCTTCCCAGTCTGACAACTAAACCTGTCACCGGGGTAACGGTAACCAATGCCTTAGCTGAAGGGAACATTACTGATCAGGGGGATGACCCTGTTACTCATCGCGGTTTTGTTTGGGGATCCACGTCTGAGCCTAAACTGGAAGCCAACGACGGCATCGAACTGTCCGGATCCGGTCCGGGTGAGTTCCAAAGCACCATTGCTCCCCTTGTCCCTGAAACCAGATACTACGTCAGAGCATTTGCCGCAACCGACAGAGGTGTTGCTTATGGCAATGTGGTTTCTTTCACCACACCGCCGGAAACCGATGCCGCTACCGTGACCGATATTGACGGTAATGTGTACCGTACGGTCGAGATTGGCAACCAGGTCTGGATGGCCGAAAACCTGAGAATATCACGATACCGGAACGGTGATGAGATTGCAAATATAATCGAAAGCGATGAATGGCAAAATCTTGCCCAGCAACAGACGGGTGCCTGGGCTTATTACAATAACCGGCCAGAAAATGAAATTTATGGCAAACTGTACAACTGGTATGCCGTAAACGACAGTCGCGGATTGTGCCCGGACGGATGGCGGGTAGCCACCGATAATGACTGGCAACAGCTGGAGAGGTATTTGGGCATGGCTGCTACCCAGGCCAGTGCAACGGGCTGGCGCGGTGCAGACGCCAATGTCGGTGGGAAACTTAAAGACGCCGGAACCCATTACTGGCGTGGACCCAATGTCGGTGCCAACAACGAAAGCGGCTTCTCGGCCATGGCAGGCGGATATCGATTTACAAGCGGCACCTACTCCTACCTGAGCTTTTTCGGGTACTTGTGGACGGCCACTGAAGCGGATATCAATACCGCCTGGCGCAGGATGCTTTTCAATAACCGGGAGAGCATCAACCGGATGAATTACGACAAAAGGTACGGATTTTCAGTGCGCTGTGTGCAAAATTGATCGGGACACCTATTCATTACACATTTTTTTCACACAACAGCGGATATGGGGCATCAATCCATGCTTTACATGTTTTGAACTTTCCCCAGGCCATTTCTCCATTGAAACCGAAATCCCTGCCACTTTCTTATTCACAGGGAACTTACCCGGTGTTCCGCCTGCTTGCCCTTTGAAAAGACCTGATAAGAACTGTTCATGAATGGACTCCGCTCGGTTAGCTTCAGAAGGAAAACAACTAACGGCTCTCTTGAATATTAGCCTGGAACTAGCTACGTTGTTAAAAATGCTACAGATAGCCTGCTTTATATGAAACAGCTTATGCCACAATATGATGAAGCTCCTGGCACAGCAATACTTGCATGTCTGTGTTATTTTGATGTGTTTCGATATCCCCTCACTGTTCAACAGATCCGGGACTACCTTCCGCAGATGACTCTTGAGGAACAGAATATAAAAAAGCACCTCCACTCACCACCACTGAATACCCTCATCAGCTGCAGAGAAAACTACTATTTTCTTAACGATCGGGATCCGTCCATTGTGGATCAACGCCTGAAGGACGAACAGTTGGCTCAAAAACGCTGGCGAACCGCAAAAATAATGACAAAAATCATAAAGATGTTCCCCTTCGTGAGAGCCGTTTTTATTTCAGGAAATCTTTCCAAGAACCTCTCCCGTAAAGAGAGTGATATCGATTATTTTATCCTCACTGCTCCGGGCAAACTGTGGATTTCCAGAATCCTTCTTACCGCTTTTAAAAAGATCGTTCTTCTGAATAAACGAACCTGGTTCTGTATCAACTACTTCCGGACAACAGACCACCTCGGTTTTCAAAATTCGGCGGATTACTTTACAGCTACGGAACTCATTACCCTCACACCGATATACAATTCCCGATACAAAGACCGGCTTCTTCTTGAAAACAAATGGTTAAAATCCTTTTTCCCGAATTATCGCCATAACGGAAATGGTATCTCAAGGAGTTCTGACCGGCACAGTATCCTTCAGAAAGTTCTTGAACAATTCTGCCGTATCTTTAACATCGCGAAATGGGACCGCTACTTCATGAAATTCATGGAAAAAAACTGGAAAAGGCGGCTACCTGTATCTGATAACAATCAAATTGCTCTTTCAAAAAAGCAGGATACTTCTGTTTATGAGCCATTTCATCCCGTGAATTCCGTGCCGTTGCCGAAATACCGCATTTCACCGAATGAGTGTACCGCTCTGGGCGAGGACTCGCAGCGGCTCATCATGAAAAAATTCCAGGTCCGGCTCAATTCGTTAAAAAGGAACATCGAAATTCAGGAAATGGTGTGATCCATGTGTGATATCTTGATGACTCATTCCTATTTTTTGAAACTGGATCCGAAGGAGCATGAAGCCATGATGCCTTATGCCCCCCTTGGCACACTGTACGGCGCGGCCGTGCTTCAGCAGGAAGGCTACCGTGTAAAAGTTGCCGACAGCATGCTTGCCCGGTCAGAAGATCACATCATTCCCTACCTCGCCAAAGAACGCTCGCCCCTTCTTGTCATTTATGATGATGATTTTAATTATCTGACCAAAATGTGCCTCCAGCGAATGCGTCAGGCAGCTTTCACCATGACAAAAATTGCAAAGCACTACGGCTGCACGGTCATCATTCACGGTTCGGATCCGATTGATCATGCTCAATCCTATTTTGATAACGGTGCGGATTATGTCATCAAGGGTGAGGCGGAAATTACGCTTCTTGAGCTGGTCAACGCCCTGCTTAAAAACGAAACCACCGTTGAATCCATCCCCGGCATCATTTATCCCTCCGACGGAAAGCCAAAGTACACTACCCCGCGTCCCGTTGTTAAGAAACCGGATCTGCTGCCATTTCCAGCCAGGGAGTTGATTGACTGGAACAGCTACCGCAGCAAGTGGATATCCCGACATGGCTATTTTTCGTTGAATCTGGTCACCACAAGAGGATGCCCATTCCATTGCAACTGGTGCGCCAAGCCGTTATATGGACAGGTTTACCACAGCCGCTCACCGCAGAATGTCGCCGCTGAATTCGCTCACTTAAAGCAGGAATACGCTCCAGACCATATCTGGATCTGCGATGATATTTTTGGACTCAAACCCGGATGGATTGCTTCCTTCGCCGATGAAATTGCAAGACGGGATGCCCATATTCCTTTTAAATGCCTGAGCAGGGCCGATCTGCTGTTGCGGGGTGACACAATTCCGGCTTTGAAACGGGCGGGTTGTGAAAGCATCTGGCTTGGAGCAGAATCCGGGTCCCAAAAAATTCTGGATGCCATGGAAAAAGGAATGCACGTCGAACAGATTTATGAAGCAACCAGAAAACTTAAAGAGGTGGGCATCCGCAGCGGTTTTTTCATTCAGTACGGATATCCGGGTGAAACACGTGAAGATATTTCGAAAACCCTTCGAATGATAACCGACTGCAAGCCCGATCAGATCGGTATTTCCGTCTCCTATCCCTTGCCGGGGACCAAATTCTACGATTCGGTCAAAGATCAGCTTACGGGAAAAACCAACTGGGAGGACAGCCAGGATCTTGCCATGCTTTATCACGGGACATATGTTCCGGATTTCTATCGGAAACTGCATAAAGTGACACATTCCCGGCACCGGATTACGATGGGATTTTCAGACGCCAAGTCTATTCTTGCAAAGCCATCGCGTCTCAGCCGAAAGAAATTGCGCTCCGTTGCCACCATCGGCTATCATATTCCCCGATTGCTCCTGAATTCCGTCTCGCTGAAGTATTACCAAAAGCAGCAACCCGCACATGAGTGATTCCCCTTTGAAATCCACGATTTCTGGAGATGCCCCTGACCCGGAAGGTACCGGGTCTTCCGGAAAGGATGTCCCCCGCAGAAGCGATATTCTTCTCACACACGGTTATTTTCTGGAAGAGGATCCCGCCGAAAGAAAGGTCATGAAACCGTATCCTCCGCTCGGCATACTCTACCTGTCAGCCTACCTCAAGCAACAAGGTTATTGTGTCGATGTTTTTGACAGCACCTTCTCTTCCTGCAAGGCTTTTCAGGAGCATGTCCACAGAAGCAAGCCACCGGCAGTCGGAATCTACTGCAACCTTATGACCCGTGTATCTGTGCTCAGAATGATTAGCTTTTTAAAACAAAGCGAAATAACCGTCATTCTTGGCGGACCTGAAACCGCGCACTATGCCGGGGAGTTTATTGAAGCCGGAGCCGATTATGTGATCAGGGGCGAGGGTGAACAATCTCTTGCCGATCTGCTGACCACATTAAACGATGACGATCCGGAGAAGTCGCTTTACTCTGTAAAAGGCCTTGTTTTTAAAAATCAAAAAGGAGAGGTGACGGAAACCCCTCCGTCTCCGCATTGGGAAAATCTGGATACCCTTCCCCTTCCCGACCGGGAGGCAATCAATATCGACGCCTATATTTCTGCATGGAAAAAACATCACGGCACCGGTGCGGTATCACTTATTACAGCGCGCGGTTGCCCGTTTTCCTGTACCTGGTGCAGCCGGGCGGTTTTCGGTGAGACGTATCGCCGACGCTCGCCCCGACTGGTGGCTGATGAAGTGGCGTTTTTAATCGAGCGCTACCAACCCGAAATGCTCTGGTTTGCTGATGATGTGTTCACCATAAACCACCGCTGGCTTTTCGATCTTCGGGATGAATTTCGAAAAAGAGGCATACGTATCCCGTTTGAATGCACTTCCAGAGCTGACAGAATGAATGAAGAGGTCCTTCGGGCACTTGCGGAAATGGGTTGCAACCGGATTTGGTACGGATCGGAAAGTGGCTCACAGCGCCTTCTTGATGCGATGAGCCGGGGAGTAACGGCCGAAAAGATTCAGAGGGTTACTTCCCAGATCCGTCACCTCGGCATGGAATCCGGACTTTTTGTGATGTTCGGTTATGAAGGCGAGGAGGTCTCCGATATTGATGCCACCCTGGAACATTTGAAACAAGCCAATCCGGATCAATATCTCACGACGGTCGCCTATCCGATTAAAGGGACACCGTATTATCACCTGATTAAAAATCACATTCACTCCGACCGACCTTGGGGACAGCGAACCGAGAGGGGTATTAAGGTGCAAAACCGTCCCTCAAAATGGTTCTACAACTGCACAAAATCGTGGTTTGCTAATGAAATGCGGATGCACCGTCATCTTTCGGCAAGTCTGCGTCAGCGTATCCCCTGGTACCTTAAAGCTAAAGCGGCACGTATCGGAATGAAACTTATGCAGTGAGACCGGATCACGGAAAAGTCGATTTGTAAAACAGATTTGGCCTATGGCAGAACGGAATGGGTTCATGAACGAATGGCAGAGGGCGACGTCAACCGGCTTTGACGCCGCTGCTCCGACATATGACGAGGATTTTTCTCATACAACGTTTGGCCGATTACTCCGGCGGCGCTTTTACGAGATGGCTGTTGCCTCTTTCCCTGAAGCAGGCCGGTTGTTGGATATCGGATGCGGAACCGGTCAAGACGCTGTTTTTTTTTCCGGGAAAGGATGGCAGGTCACCGGTGTGGACTCTTCGCCAGGAATGCTTCGCATGGCATCCGCTAGAAAATTGCCTGACACCAATTTTCAGGCCTACACCCTTCCCGGGCAACTCCCTTTCAGTGATAATGCGTTCGATGGCATATATTCCCATCTTGGAGCGTTCAATTGCCTGCCACCGGATGATCATCCCGTCCAGGAACTTAACCGTGTCCTCAAACCGGGCGGTATTCTCATCCTCTCTCTGATGAACAGAACCTATCCGGCAGAAATCATCGCCTATCTCCTTCTCTTCTCGCCCCGGACGGCATTCAGAAGATTCGGTCGGCAACCGGTCATGATCCGGACGGGTG
The DNA here is from genome assembly GCA_007133995.1 of Balneolales bacterium. GTDB lineage: Bacteria > Bacteroidota > Rhodothermia > Balneolales > Natronogracilivirgulaceae > SKNL01. Next base: position 9,732 of record SLLP01000268.1, on the reverse strand, counting down.
AAAGCATGGTCCCGGTTTGGTATCCGCGTAAACATGATATCATTTCGAAGTATCAACCGCTTTTCGCCCTGCGTGATATTGCAGCACAGCCCGTGCTCATCCCGCCGGGCGTAATGATCAACAAGCTGCCATTTGAATCACGAATAACAGCATTAATGTTCAGACTTGACCGGATTTTTTGCCGGTTGCCCGGTATCCGCCTGCTGGGTGATCACACTCTATTTATATTCCAAAAAAAATGAGTGCGTGATACGCCTTTTCAGCAATAATGGTGTGTAAGTTTACAGCTGAGACTCCGCACTCCCTGTTGTGCAAATCAGCCCTGGCTGGCATGAGAGTACCTTTTATGCCACACAATTGTCATCCGGAGTTTATATCTTACTGCTGAGGCCGGAAATGACGTACTGACACGGTCCATGACCCTCACTTGGTAGCCCAACCCCCTTTTTTCCTTCTATGAAGCTGAAATCAATCAACAGCAACGTCATTATTGAACCGTTCCGGATCCGCTCCGTCGAACCAATCCGGTTCACCACCATTCGGGAGCGCCAAAAACTGCTTGAAAAAGCATCCTGGAACCCTTTTCTTCTCAAAGCGACTGACGTGCTGATTGATCTGCTGACAGACAGCGGCACCGGGGCCATGTCGTCCCGCCAGTGGGCAGCCATGATCGAGAGCGACGAATCCTACGCCGGCTCCTCGTCCTTCTACCGGTTCGAGACAGCCGTACGCGATATCACCGGGTTCAAACACGTGATCCCCACCCACCAGGGCCGCGCCGCCGAGAATATACTCTTCAGCCTGCTGGTACGCAAAGGCGACGTCATCCCCAACAATACACATTTCGATACGACCCGCGCCCATGTGGAACACCGGAGCGGACAGGCGCTCGACCTGATCATAAAGGAAGGCCTGGAGCCGCTCACCATCCACCCGTTCAAGGGCAATATGGACACGGTCCGGTTGGAGGAAACCATCCGGGAAACGCTTGGCGAAACCACAGGCGAATCCACAGACGAAATATCAAGCGAATCGCAATCTGAAAGAGCCCGGAAAAGGATCCCGGTCATCATGCTCACCGTGACCAACAACTCCGGCGGCGGACAGCCCGTGAGCATGGCCAACGTCCGCGAAGTGTCGCGTATCGCCCGCAAGTACGGCATCCCCTTTTTCATCGATGCGTGCCGCTTCGCCGAGAACAGCTGGTTCATCAAGATGCGGGAGGATGGCTATCAGGACAAAACCCCCATCGACATCGCCCGCGAGCTGTTCAGTTACGCCGACGGCTGCACCATGAGCGCAAAAAAGGACGGCATGTCCAATATCGGCGGGTACCTGGCGCTCAACGACGACGACCTGGCCCGCGAATGCCGCAGCCTGAGCATCCTCACCGAGGGCTTTCCCACCTACGGCGGCATGGCGGGGTACGACATGGAAGCCGTGGCGGCCGGACTCTACGAGGCGCTCGACGAAGGGTACCTGCGCTACCGCATTCGATCCACCGAATACCTCGGCGAGAAACTGGTGGATGCGGGCGTCTCTATCATCCAGCCTACCGGCGGACACGCCGTCTACATCGATGCACGCCATATGCTCCCGCACATCCCGCCGCTGCAATACCCCGCCTGGAGCCTCACCAACGCGCTCTACCTGACCGGCGGCGTGCGCGCCGTGGAGATCGGCAGCGTCATGTTCGGCCTGCAACCCGACGGCACCGAGAAACCCGCGCCCATGGAACTGGTGCGCCTGGCTATTCCGCGACGCGTCTACACCCAGAGCCATATCGACTACCTGGCCGACGTGGTCATCCACACGTATGAGCAGCGTGAAAAGCTGGACGGATACCGGATCGTTGCCGCACCGAAAGTCCTGCGCCACTTTTCGGCCCGGCTGGAGCCACTGGAGTGATTTACGTGACTGACTTCAGCTGTAGCCATATAGAATTGAAGTGCCCGAACCGGATTTTCGGATCGTTCATAGTTCCCGGCTGCAAACTTATTGATGGACGGAACAACCCTGTTTATACAACACCCCGGTCCCTTCTTTCACATAATCCGTAAATAAAATTCCAGATAATCAGTGCCCCCAACCGTGCAGTCTGTTCATCCCTGTCAAATAACGGATTCACTTCCACAAGATCCAGCGATGCCACCGATTTGTGCTCTCCCGCCAGCCTTGCCGTTTTCAAAAGCAGTGATTTTGGCAGACCATCCGGACAGGGTGCGCTGACACCGGGCGCTACCGATTGGTCCAGCACATCCATATCGAGCGTCATCAGGATTCGTGATTCAATTTCGCCGGAAAGTGCCTCAAGACGGCTTGCAACCTTTTCCGTACTTGTATCTTCCTTCAGCAAATAACTCCCACCCAATCCCTCCACATATTCAAGATGCTCCTTTGTAACGGATTGCGGCTGCAGGCCCATTACATGATATGATCGGCAAAAGGTGCCGCTGTCCTCCAGAATCTGACGAAACGGACTCCCGGAGTGACCTGCACCATTTTTCAACGGCCGAACATCGGAATGCGCATCTATATTGATGATATCATGGTGCAGCTTCGATTGGCGATAGCCAAGATAGTGACCGAATGTGGTTTCGTGTCCGCCCCCAAGCACGATGACCGGAACCTTTTTTTCGAGCCAGGGAGCAATGCGTGCAGCCAGCCCCATCTGCATATCCTCCATTTCTGTGAAAGGCATGTCACCAAGATCCCTGGCATTTCTGACGAGGTCATGAAAGGAGTCACTGCGTTCCGCCGGCGGAGTCATTTTGAACAGATGCTTCCGGATCAACGGCGGGGCCTTGGAAGCGCCCGGCCGGCCTCCATTACGGGTCACTCCTTCATCCACCGGACACCCTACCAAAATAAAAGAGGGTTTGGAGTCCGTTTCTCCAGACATTCTGCTAACAATGGAATCGCCGATTCTGAGATCACTTTTCTTCATAAAGTGTTTAATGAGTTGCCATTGAGATCAATTACCTTTGGATAGATGTATGAGCGTCATCAAACCGATTATAGTCCGTTTTTAGACACAACGCATTCACCGCCAGCCCAAACCCGAACCGCGCAATCAGCTTGAAAATGATACATCCACTGATCCACAGGATTGGAAATATCGGAATACCCGGAGGCAATAGAGATATCAGCATGAGTGGATGCATGTGGAACTCCACCCGCATCAATTTCCACAAAATCAGCTTTTTTACCGGATTCGATGGATCCTGCGATTCCGTCAAGGCCCAGTGCCGCAGCCGCATGGATTGTTGCACCCTTCAAGACTTCAGCCGGCGACATATATTGAAGCGTACATGCCAGATGCATGGCAAACGGCAGATGATAGCTGGGCGCCGAACCCGGATTGAAATCAGTTGACACAGCAACCGGTACGCCTGCATGGATCATTGACCGCGTTGGTATCGGTTTCTTTCTCAGATACCAGGTTGCCAGTGGCAGACTTACGGCAACGGTTCCTGCCTCTTTCATCGCCCGTATTCCGGCATTCGAGATGCATTCCAGATGATCTGCTGATATGGCTTCCACACGCGCCGCCAGCTCTGCCCCACCACACTCCGTAAGCTGATCGGCATGAATTTTGGGAATGAGTCCCACCGCCTTGGCCGCCAACAGAATCTTTTCAGCTTCCTTGACCGTAAACGCCGGAACATCGGCGAAAACATCACAGAAAACAGCCAGGTCATGCTCCAAAACCCGTGGCATCATCTCATTGATTACCAGTGAAATGTAACCTTCACGGTCATCGCTGTACTCCGGCGGGATAGCATGTGCCCCGAGAAATGTGCTCAGAATGCGAACCGGGGACTGCTCCTGTAGTCTCCGGTACACCCAGAGCTGCTTCAATTCCTGCTGAGGATCCAGGCCGTAGCCGCTCTTGCATTCAATAGTGGTCACGCCAAGGGACATAATCCGATGCAACAGATCAGCACTTTTGTCCAGCAGCGCATCCTCCGTGATCTCGCGGGTGGCCTTCATCGTACTCAGAATACCGCCGCCGGCGGCCGCAATCTCCTCATATGTCTTACCAAGGGAGCGCATTTCAAACTCATCCGGACGCCAGCCGCCAAATGCAAGATGTGTGTGACAGTCAATCAACCCCGGGACGACAAGCCGGCCGCAAGCATCAAACACTTCCGTTTGCTCTTCTGCCGGACCATAATGGAAATCTGACATTGTACCGCTATCTGATGCAGCTGCCGTTCCCGTGCTGCTCCCCCGGCTTCCATTGGTGATACCGCTGATTTCATTTCCTGATCCCTCGCTCCTGTTGGTAATACCTTCGTTGCTATCGGAAGTACCTTTTTGGCTATCGGAGGGACCATGGATGTGAAACCATTCACGAAGTCCGGACTCCTCGCCGGCATACAGAATGGTGTCACCCTTCCACAAAATGGCTGCATCCCGGATCAGGCGAATTTCGCTTTGTCCACCCTCCATGGGGCAGACCGCCAGCGCGCCGATATTCCTGAGCAGCCGGAAGCGCTCTCCATTCTGCTTTGGTTTTGTTCTTGGACTCGCTTCCTGTTCCGGCTCTACCGCCGACTCCCAGTCTTTCGGTTGCACGGGTATATCAGGTCCTGCCGTCTCAATCGTATTTTGCTCCCTGTTCCAACTTACTTCAGTTTTCGGCATGATGCCTCCACTTTGTCTATCATTTCAGTTTTCCGAAGCATGGTGACACCCTCGTCTATTTCATCGCGCATGTACCGGTCTTCCTCCATATGTGGAATTACGGAACGCAGATAATCATGCGCTGCCAGCACTCCGCGACCCGGGTTAAGCGGTTTGCGAAAATCCAGTGCCTGCGCTGCAGTAAGAAGCTCGATGGCAAGGATCACCTCCACATTTTCAAATACCTGCAGCATTTTAATCGCGGCAATACTCCCCATGCTTACGTGATCCTCCTGGCCCAGGCTGGTCGGTATGGAATCCACCGATGCCGGATGCGACAGGATCTTGTTTTCAGAAACTAGCGATGCCGCCGTGTACTGAGGGATCATGAATCCGGAGTTGATACCGGTTTCCTGCATCAGCAGCTTGGGGAGTCCGTCATGTCCCTCAAGCAACAGATAGATCCGCCTTTCTGATATGCCGCCAAGCTCCGACAGCGCCACGGCAGCATGGTCCATGGCAAGCGCCAGCGGCTGCCCGTGAAAATTACCTCCGCTCAGAATATCACCATTCTCCATGACCAGCGGGTTGTCGTTCACCGAATTGATCTCCGTCTCAATAACCTGTTTCCCATATCGCAGCGCATCGCGGCTGGCTCCGTGCACCTGCGGCACGCACCTGAGGCAGTAGGGATCCTGAACCTTTCCGCAATGCCGGTGATTTTCCAGAATTTCGCTGTCAACCAGCAGATTCCGAACATTTTCCGCTACCTCCAGCTGACCCTGATGAGGACGCAGACGGTGAATCCTGTCATCAAACGGAACTATACTGCCCTGCAGCGCCTCAAGACTCATGGCCGCAATCAGATCAGCCATGCGGATAAGATGATTGCATCTGTGAAAAACCCAGGCTCCATAGGCGGACATCAGCTGCGTGCCGTTGATCAGCGCCAGTCCGTCCTTGGGCTGCAGTTCAATGGGTTCCAGTCTGTGCGCCTGAAGTACTTCGCCCGCCGGCACCGGTTCCCTGCGCGCATCATCCCAGAAAAAACCCTCACCAATCAGCGGAAGTGACATATGCGCCAACGGTGCAAGATCTCCAGAGGCCCCCAGGCTTCCGCGAGATGGAATTACAGGGATTAAATCATGCTTTGTAAAATAAAGCAGCCTTTCGAATGTGTTTAGTGATACTCCCGAATAACCAAGCCCAAGAGTGCAAAGCTTCAGTTGAAGCATGAGACGGGATATTTCAACGGGTACGGGCGGTCCCACACCCACCGCATGACTCAGCAGCAGATTGGACTGAAGCCGACTAAGGTCATCCGAATCAATACGTTTTTGTACCAGTGCACCGAACCCGGTATTGATACCGTAGTAGGCGTTGCCGTCGGCCAGGGCCCGATCGACGATTTCACGCGAGTTACGAAGCGCCTCCCGGTTCTGGCCAAACAGGGCAAGTTGCCGGTCAATATCCTTGTACAGACGGTCTACAGTTAGATTCTTTTGCAGTGTGGTCATGATTTTGCTCCTGTCTTTTTTTCGGACAAACCGTCAGCGTTAATCATGGGCAAATCCACACCGCGTTCATTCGCTGTTCGGACCGCCTCGTTGTATCCGGCATCGGCATGACGCATAATACCCGTGCCCGGATCCGCCGTCAGCACCCGCTGCAAACGGCGTGCACCCGATTTGGTGCCATCCGCAACGCAGACCATGCCGGCATGGATGGAGTACCCGATGCCGACTCCGCCGCCATGATGCAGCGACACCCAGCTTGCACCGCAAGCCGTGTTGAGCATGGCATTGAGCAGCGGCCAGTCGGCGATGGCATCCGAACCGTCCCGCATGCCCTCGGTTTCCCTGTTGGGGGATGCGACCGATCCGGTATCAAGATGGTCGCGGCCGATCACTATCGGGGTCTTCACCACGCCTTCCTTGACGAGCTCGTTGAACCGGGCGCCCAACTCGGCCCGTTCGCCGTATTCCAGCCAGCAAATCCGCGCCGGCAGACCCTGAAAGTGTACTTTTTCGCCCGCCTTGCGGATCCACCGGGCCAAATGCTCCTTTTCCGGGAAGGTTTCCAGCACGGCACGGTCCGTCCGATAGATATCCTGCGGATCGCCCGAAAGCGCAGCCCAGCGAAACGGCCCGGATCCTTTGCAAAACAAGGGCCGGATAAACTCCGGCACAAAGCCGGGGATCTCAAACGCCTCCTGCATCCCCCGGAAATCAGACACCTGTCCGCGCAGGTTATTTCCGTAATCGAACACCACCGCTCCGCTGTTTTTCAGCACAAGCATGGCATTTACATGAGTCACCATGGAGTCCAGCACCCGCTCATCGTATCCCTCCGGATCCCTGCCGCGCAGCTCCGATGCCTCTTCAAGGGAATAACCGGCCGGTATATATCCCTCGCGCAGGTCATGCGCCGAAGTCTGGTCCGTGACAATATCGGGAAGCAGGCCGGCATCAGCCGAAATCCTGTTCACAAGCTCGGGCATCACTTCTGCGATGTTTCCGACCAGACCGACTGAGAGCGGTTCCTTATTCAGCCGGGCCTGCGCAACCAGTTCGAGCGCCTCGTTCAGGTCATGCGATTTCCGGTCGCAATACCCTGTTTCCACCCGCTTGCTGACCCGCGCCTCATCCACCTCCACCACCAGACATACTCCGCCGTTCATCGTCGCGGCAAGCGGCTGCGCCCCGCCCATGCCACCAAGTCCAGCCGTAAGGACCAGTCGTCCGACCAGCGATCCTCCAAAATACTTCTTTGCACATGCGGCGAACGTCTCATACGTTCCCTGCAAAATGCCCTGACTTCCGATGTAGATCCACGATCCCGCCGTCATCTGACCGTACATGGTGAGCCCGAGCGCCTCCAGGCGGCGAAATTCCTTCCAGGTTGCCCAGCGCGGCACAAGCTGTGCATTGGAGATCAGCACCCGCGGAGCCTGGTCGTGTGTCCGGAACACACCCACCGGCTTTCCACTCTGAACCAGCAGTGTTTCATCGTTTTCAAGCCGCTGCAGCGTGGCGATGATCCGGTGATAGCACTCCCTGTTCCTTGCCGCTTTGCCCGTGCCTCCGTATACGATGAGCTCGTGAGGTTTTTCAGCGACAGCCGGATCCAGATTGTTCATCAGCATACGCATGGCCGCTTCCTGATGCCAGCCCTTGCAAGACAAACTGTTACCGTGAGGGGCTTTCACTTGAAATATCTTGTCGGATTCCATAACCATTCTTTTCGCGTTTACTTTGAATCGAAGCAATGAACACTTCAGGCTCATTTTACCGGATTGCGGTACAACTCTTTTCCTGTTTGCATTAAAACCCCTTTCCTGTTTGCGATCTAACCAGAATATAGTCTTCGCCGCAGCAAGCTGAAAGAGACAAGGTAAAACGGATTAATGATTTTTCTTTAGAAACCGAACAAAAGTACCAGGACATGCTTGAGTTCCATCTCTCTGTGAAGTACATTTTTAGTGTGCACCCTGTGCACCCTGTGCAACCTCTGCAACCGACCTTTGCAACCGATTGATATATGCTCAATGTCAGCTATCACGTTTCATGCCCGACCATATGTTTTATGCTCCGGTGGATGACAAAGCCGGCCCGGTCACCCTGGAAGCCGTCAACCGCTGGGGAGAAACCTTTGCCGCCAGATTGCCCTGACGAAAATCAACGGATACTTAACAGCTGGTCCATATTCCATAATATAAAAAATGCGAACACATGTGATCATAACCTCCTCCTCATACGAATGCCATCTAAAATAAAATTGTTAGTAAAGTACAAGGCACATCTTATTCAAAATGCAAGGACGTATGATTTAAAGAACACCTCTTGAGATCCATAAAAATTACAAACGTCAAAGAATCCATGAAAATCTGAGACTGCAAAAAGGGCTACTCCTGAGTAGCTCTTCTCATGGTTATCGGGCCCCTGCAGATCATTACAGATTCATTATCCACACAAGAAAAAAAGAGGTGCTTAATGGTTACCGACAAAATGATTAAAAAGCTCATTCAGAAAAACGGTCAGCACAACGTCACTATCACCATGCCGACCGAAAAGATCGGGGATGAACGTCAGCAGAACCCGATACGCTTCAAAAACCTTCTTTCCAGTGCCGCAGAGCAACTGAAACAGAGAGGAATGAAAGAAACTGATGCGGCCGATTATCTCAAACCGGCCAAAGAGCTGCTTGGTCAACCATTATTCTGGTCCAACATGGAACATGGAATGGCTGTCTACCTTACGACCGACTATTTCGAGGTGTTCAAGCTACCCTATGACATGAAGGAGATGGTATATGTCAACAAGGAATTCCGCATTACCCCGCTGCTCCCCATGGTCAGTATTAATGGAAGCTTCTGCGTTCTGGCGATCAGTCAGGAGTATATCCGGCTTCTGAGGTGTACGCGTACTTCCATAAACGAAATAACTCCGGATGACATACCGGTTTCGATGTCCGACTGGCTGGATGAATTGCCTCAGCCTCATATTCAATTCCATACGGGAACCGAAAGGGACGGTGCCAAGTATTTCGGACACGGCGCTTCCGAAGAAGATCGGAAAGAAATTGCTGAACAGTATTTCCGTGATATTGAGAAAAGCATTACACGTGTGATGAAGCAGACTAATGATCCGCTTTTGCTTGCCGGACTCAAATCCAATACCTCGCTTTACAAAAAGATCAATAACTACAAGCGTGTTCTTGACAGCACAATTGACAGAAGTCCCAACAATCTTGCCGAAGTAAAGCTGCGGGATCACGGTTGGGATGTGATCCGGGACTTTTTCCTGAGTGATCTGTATGAATCGGTTGATCTCTACCGTGACAGCCCCGATGAACGCACATCGAACGACCCTTCAGAGATCATCACATCAACGATCATGGGCAAATCAGCTGCCATCTTCATCAAAAAGGACCTTGTTCGCTGGGGTAAGTACGACGATAAAAATCACAAGGTAATGTACCGGAATAAACCGGACAACGGTGATGTGGACCTGATGAACTGGCTCTCTATCAAAGGCATTGAAACAGGAAGCAACGTGTATATTCTTCCACAGGATGAGATGCCGGATCATTCGGAGGTCGCAG
>SLLP01000001.1 GCA_007133995.1 Balneolales bacterium | reverse complement strand
TTATTGCATTTACCGCATGACGCCACTTAAACTTAAATAAACCGGTTTTTTGATTATTTTACTTCATTGAAAATAACTACCGGGTGTGTTTTAATGAAAAATAAAACTGATAAGGAACGATTTGAATTTGAACAGGCTTTACAGAGATTGTCAGAGGTACTCAAAGAGCTTGAGACTGATGATGTTCCCTTGGACAAAGCCATAGAACTCTATGAGGAAGGTATGAGATTATCCAGGCAGTGCTCGAAAAAACTCGAGGAAGCGGAACTTCGCATAGAGCAGGTAACCCGAAAAGAAAATCAATAGAATGGAGAAAAAACCGGTGGTTCCCGGACCTCTTCTTGCCAAGATCAATAGTCCGGACGATCTAAAAAAGCTCTCTGCGGATCAGCTCCCTCAGGTGTGTCTGGAACTGCGTGATTTCATTATAGATATCGTATCCGTTCATGGCGGACATTTCGGCGCAAGCCTCGGAGTGGTTGAGCTAACCGCAGCACTGCATTATGTTTATGACACGCCCGATGATCTGCTGGTATGGGATGTCGGCCATCAGGCATACGGACATAAAATCTTTACCGGGCGTCGCGATAATTTTCACACCAACCGTAAATATCTCGGTTTATCCGGTTTCCCGAAACGGACCGAAAGCCCTTTTGACACGTTTGGAGTAGGGCATTCCAGTACCTCGATTTCGGCTGGCCTTGGAATGTCTGTAGCGCGCGACTTATTAAAGAAAGACCAAAAAGTTGTTGCGGTTATTGGCGATGGCGCCATGACTGCGGGGCTCGCTTTTGAGGGACTCAACAATGCCGGTGTACAGAACAGCGATATTCTTGTCATTTTGAATGATAATCGCATGTCCATAGATCCCAACGTCGGGGCGCTGAACGAGTATCTCGCCGATATCACCACCTCTCAGACATTCAATAAAATCCGTGACGATTTGTATGACATGCTCGGATACTTTAAAGGTGCCGGTGATAAAATGCGAAAAATGGCATCACGGCTTGAATCTGCCCTCACCAGTGCCCTCACTCCGGGTTCACTCTTCCGGTCGCTCGGTTTTAAATACTACGGTCCGGTCGACGGCCATAATGTTAAAAACCTGACCCGCCAGTTGCATGATCTTAAACAGGTGAGCGGACCAAAACTGCTTCATGTTGTAACAGTGAAGGGAAAAGGCTTTGCGCCTGCCGAGCGTGATCAGGTCAAATGGCACGCCTCCGGAAGTCCTTTCGATAAGCTCACCGGAAATTCCCTCTCTGGAATATCGGTTAAAAAACCTGTTCCAAAATACCAGGATGTTTTCGCCGATACGCTCATTGACCTGGCCAGGAAGAATCCCAAAGTAGTCGGAATTACGGCGGCTATGCCAAGCGGCACAAGCATGTTGAAAATGATGGAAGAATTACCGGAGCGTGCCTTTGATGTGGGAATTGCCGAACAACATGCTGTTACTTTTGCCGCCGGTCTTGCAACGCAAGGTCTCAAACCGGTGGTTGCTATTTACTCCACCTTTCTCCAGCGCGGATACGATCAGGTGGTTCACGATGTGGCTATCCAGAAGCTGCCTGTTGTTTTCAGCATGGACCGGGCGGGCGTATCAGGGGCTGACGGGCCCACTCATCATGGACTCTATGATGTTGCTTACATGCGCTGCCTGCCCAATATGGTCGTTGCTGCACCGATGAATGAAGAAGATTTGCGAAATATGCTTTTCACCGCTTCCCGCTACGATGACGGTGCATTTGCTATCCGGTACCCGCGTGGAGAGGCAACCGGCATGGAAGCCGGTAGCGAATACAAATATATCACCCCGGGAACCGGAAAAATGATAAAAGAGGGCGAAGATGTTGCCGTTCTCAGCTTCGGAACTATCGGAAAATATGTTGCAGAAGCCAGAGAGAAGCTTCTCATGCTTGGTGTATCAGCCGCTCATTATGATATGCGCTTCGCCAAACCGCTTGATACGGACATGCTGGACCTCATCGCAAGACGTTATGATTACGTCATTACCATAGAGGATGCTGCTCGCCAGGGTGGTTTTGGATCTGCCGTTGCCGAATACTACATGGAAAAGGAAAAACGGCCCATTATGAAGATCATGGGCGTACCTGATGCTGTGGTCGAACACGGCACGCAACAACAGTTGCATCACGAATTGGGTTTGGATTCGGATGGTATTGTTTCCGAAGTTATGAAATTGATTAAAAAACAGCCTGTCGGCGACGCGATCTGATCATTCCGCCATATTCATCGGGTTTAGCTGTTTTTTTTGGTAAAAGAGTTTGCTAGATTGCGCGATCAAAGTAATGAAAGCCCTTACATTACTGTATCCGCATTTATTTAACTGGGTTTCAAGCTAAATTTACAAACAATGAAGAAGCCGCGTCTATCCTTTTGGCAAATCTGGAACATGAGTTTCGGGTTCCTCGGAATCCAGTTCGGATTCGCCCTTCAGAATGCCAATGTGAGCCGGATTTTTGAAACACTCGGTGCTGATGTATCACAGATACCGATCCTCTGGATTGCCGCTCCTGTCACCGGACTGATCGTCCAGCCCATCGTAGGCTACCTGAGTGACAATACGTGGAACCGGTTCGGACGCAGACGTCCGTTTTTTCTCATCGGGGCCATCTGCGCATCCCTGGCGCTGCTCATCATGCCCAATTCTCCCTATTTGTGGATTGCAGCGGGAATGCTTTGGATACTGGACGCCTCCATCAACATCACCATGGAGCCATTTCGTGCTTTTGTCGGGGACATGCTCCCATCTGAGCAGCGCACCAAGGGCTTTGCCATGCAGTCCTTTTTTATCGGGACCGCCGCTTTTGTCGGCTCATTCCTTCCCTATATCATGACCAACTGGTTCGGTATTTCCAATGTTGCACCTGAGGGCATGATCCCGGACTCTGTCAAGTTTTCGTTCTACTTCGGCGGTGCCGTCTTCTTTCTTGCTGTCATGTGGACCATCATCAAAACCAAAGAATACAGTCCGGAAGAGCTGGAGGCGTTTGAAGAGGCGGAAAAGACGGAGCATGGCATAAATCAGAAAATTGAGAAACCGGAGGAACCCTCTGAAGAACGGGCCGGTACCAAAATCAAACACGGACCGATCCTGATCATATTGGGATTGCTGATGTCGGCCATTGTATACATGCGCGGATATGCGGAAGAGTTGTACATCCTGACCATCGGTATAGCGGCAATTGGGCTTGTTCTTGTAATTTCGGGCCTTTTTCAGCGCAGAGGCAGCCGAAACGGGCTGGTTGTTATTTTCGACGATCTCTACCTGATGCCCAAAACCATGAAGCAACTTGCAGTGGTCCAGTTCTTTTCCTGGTTCGCCCTGTTTGCCATGTGGATCTATACCACTTCAGCTGTAACCAGCCACATCTATGATATGCGCCTGGATGCCATGGAAGTTTCTGAACTTGTTGAGGCAGGCGCTATTCTGGAAACCCGAACCGAGGCCGACTGGTACGATCGATTCGGTCGGGTCCAACAGGATCTGGATTCCTATCAGGCTCAAATTGAAGCAGGGCAGTCAAATGTAACTGCAAGCATGCGGGTGGTGAATTTCTTTGTTGAAGAAGGCCGGGTTGAATTGTCAGAAGGCACACGCCAAACATTGCGGCATATCGAAAAAGAGTACAATGAAGGAGCTGACTGGGTCGGTGTCTCTTTTGGTATTTACAACGGATTTGCTGCTCTCGTCGCTTTCCTGCTTCCAGTTCTGGCCGGCTACACAAACAGGAAAATCACACACGCGGTTGCTCTTGTAGCCGGAGCCATCGGATTGATATCCATCTATTTCATCACTAATCCCATGATGATACTGGTCGCCATGGTGGGTGTCGGCCTCGCCTGGGCCAGCATTCTGTCCATGCCCTATGCCATACTGGCTGGATCCCTTCCTGCGGCAAAAATGGGAATTTACATGGGAATATTTAATTTCTTTATCGTTCTTCCCCAGATACTTGCAGCATCCATTCTGGGTTTTATTGTCGGCACAATATTTGACGGACAGGCGATATTCGCCCTGATTCTGGGTGGCGGCACCTGGATTCTTGCTGCCGGTCTGACATTTCTGGTGGATGATGTGGATGATCCTGAGCACACCGCTTAATTCATCCGGCTACCTGTGAGCTGACTCAAACCCGGGTATACGATCATTATAAATGGCTATTTTCAGGTTTCTTTAAGTAAATCTGTGCCAAATGTGCATCTAAAAAAAAACGAATGTCCGATCATAAATTTTCTCTTTCCGACTTTGATTATCATCTGCCTGAATCACTGATTGCACAGAAACCTGCTGAGCCAAGAGATCACTCCCGCCTTCTTGTCTATAACAGATCCGATCAGTCTATTACCGATGATTATTTCTACCGGCTTCCGGATTATTTGCCGGAGAATTCTGCACTGGTGATCAACATCTCCAGGGTCGAAAAGGCCCGGCTGGTTTTCGGGAAAAAAGAGGTATTCGTTATACGGGTAATCGATCCGCATACTATCGAAGCGATGATCCGGCCAGGAAAAGCGTTTAAACTTGGACGCTCCGTGGAACTTTCCGAGGGTTCTCCGGCTGACAGCCGGTTTTCTGAGCCGATACGTGCTGAAGTACTGCAAATTTCCGAGGACGGCCTGCGCACCCTGCGCTTCAACATCCCGGTCAACGATCCTGTCTTCGATCCATTCCGCCGCACCCCTTTTCCACCCTATATCCGCCCGGATGAAACCCTGTCGGATCGTTACCAGACCGTTTATGCCAGAGACGATGGCAGCAAGGCGGCACCGACAGCCGGACTTCATTTCACCGATCGCATATTCAATGCCCTGTCACAAAAATCCATCGAAACGGTTGAGTTGACTCTGCATGTGGGGCTAGGCACCTTCGCCCCGGTCAAGACGGAGAATATCAGCGAGCATAAAATGCACTCCGAATGGTATCAGATTCCAGAAGAAGAGGCAAAAAAACTGAGGCATTCCCATCACATCACGGCTGTGGGTACCACCAGTGCAAGAGTACTTGAGTCGGCAGCACAAGTTTCTGCCGTTCCTCCGGTATCTGCCGGCATTGGTAAAGCAGAAAATGTCTTTTTTCGCAATTTCAATGCCTGTGAGGGTGACACAGATATCTTCATAAAACCTGGCTACCAGTTCCTGGCTGTCGACTCGCTAATCACCAACTTCCATCTGCCCAAAAGCACCCTGCTGATGATGATCTCCGCGTTCACCGGCATTGATGAAATGCGCCGCATTTACAAGCACGCTATCAAGGAAAAGTACCGGTTTTATTCATTTGGTGACGCCATGCTGCTGTTGTGATGCCCCGGAGTCATCACAGTTGCTCCCTGTCCAGTGATCTGTACTGGACCGCCTCCGCAATGTGGTGCGCTCTGATCCGGTCGCTCTCCTCCATATCGGCAATCGTGCGCGACACCTTTAAAATACGGTCGTACGCTCGTGCCGACAGCCGAAGTCCGTTCATCGCCTTTTTCAACAGTCCCGCTCCTGCTGAATCGAGCACGCACGCCCTGCGCACCATGCGCGTGTTCATCTGTGCATTATTAAAAACGTGTGAAACCTTTTCAAAACGCCTTTTCTGGCGGTCCCGGGCCCTGATCACCCGCTCCCGGATCGAGTCTGAGGCTTCCGACAGTGTCGGCACCGCAAGTTCTTCATAATTCACCTTATTCACCTCCACGTGGATGTCGATCCGATCCATCAAGGGGCCGCTGACTTTTCCCATGTATCTTTGAACTTCATCTGGAGTGGAAGAGGCAGGATTTGTCGGATCGTACCAGTCTCCTCCGGGTGACGGATTCATGGACGCTACCAGCATGATCCGGGACGGATACGTCACACTAAAGCGAGACCGGGCCAGGGTCAACTCCCCATCCTCCAGTGGTTGACGCAACACCTCAAGAGCGCTTCTTCTGAACTCAGGCAGCTCATCCAGGAACAGAACACCATTGTGTGCAAGCGATATTTCACCGGGACGAGGGATGCTCCCTCCCCCAACGAGTGCGGCATCTGAAATGGAATGGTGAGGTGCCCGAAAAGGTCTCCGGACCACCAGTGAAGATCCGTTTGTCAGCATACCGGCCACCGATTGGATGCGAGTGGTTTCCAGAGCCTCATCCAGTGATAGTGGCGGCAGGATGGAGGGCAGACGCCTTGCAATCATGGTTTTGCCGGAGCCTGGCGAACCAACCATAATAATGTTATGGCCGCCGGCTGCCGCCACTTCCATGGCCCGCTTAACGTTTTCTTGTCCACGCACATCACTGAAGTCCAAGGCTGAATCCAGCTGTTCGCGCCGGAACAATGCTTCCAAATCCACCCTCACCGGATCAGCACTCACTATGCCGTTTAACCAGTTCGTCACCTGGATCAAATGGGAAAAGCCGTACACATCAACCCCGGAAACTACAGCCGCCTCTTTCACATTCGCGACAGGAACTATGACCTGTTTCAATCCGTGTCTTTTCGCCTCCACCGTGACGGGAAGAATACCTTTGACAGGACGCAAGGCCCCATCCAGTGACAGCTCGCCAAGAATCATTGTTTCACCCAGCTTTTCCGACTTGATCTGGCCTGACATGGCCAGTAGACCGACTGCTATCGGCAGATCAAACGAACTGCCTTCTTTCGGAAGATTGGCCGGAGCCAGATTAACCGTAATTCGACCTCGCGGCATCTCAAAACCGCTGTTTCTGACTGCGGCTTCAATGCGATCCCGTGATTCACTGATCGCCCTGTCCGGCAGACCGACCAGAAAATACTGGGGCAAGCCGTTAACCGCATTGGTTTCCACATCGATCAGGTGCGCATCCACACCGAATGTCGAAGCGCAATAAGCGTGTGCCAGCATGTATCTTTTCCTCCATCGTTTTCGTATTAGACAACCATGGAAGCGTATCCTTACATCTCCATGGACAGTATGTACTATAATCAAACAGAATGGAACCATTATTCTGAAAATACCGTACAACCAAGCGTAATGCAGAAGGCAACTCCGGGATTCAATCCGGAAAAATATCATTGGCAATCAACCATAACCTGCCAATAAAACAGATAGCGAATGGAAAGGAGCGACACCATGGCACACGATG
>SLLP01000078.1 GCA_007133995.1 Balneolales bacterium | reverse complement strand
TGCGGATGGGATGACGCCAACAGCACGGAATTCAATCCTGAGACAAGCTATCCGATTGTGGATCTCATGCTGGAGCAGAAGAACATCAACGACAAGGGAGGCACCATGCGGTTGGGAGCCTACGATTGCGCACTTGAAGATGATTCACATGTTGCACATGCCTACGGTCAGCCTTTGATCAGTGAGCGCCATCGTCATCGCTATGAGCTGAACAACCGCTATATCAATGACCTGGCACTTCAGGGCCTGCATGTAACCGGGCGAAATCCCGAACGCGATCTTGTTGAGATTGTTGAGGCGGAAGATCATCCCTGGTTTGTTGGCGTGCAGTTTCATCCGGAGTTGAAAAGTACCGTAAATCGACCTCATCCGCTATTTGTGAAATTTGTCGAAGCTTCTATGCGATATGCATCAGAAAATGGGAATATTGAGCGACTGGGCATGGAAAGTCAAAGCAAAACAACCTGATATGACAGACTCCGGGTCGATCGGAAACAAGGTTCGGGTTCGCGTCAACGGTTTGCTGGTGGAGGAGGATGCTCTTCTGATGGTTCAGTTGCTTTCCCCGGTTGCCGAGGAGCTGATCTGGATGCCGCCGGGTGGTGGAGTCAATTTTGGAGAGGTGCTCACCGATGCACTGAAGAGGGAGATGCGGGAGGAGACAGGGATCGAAGTAGTTCCGGGTCCGCTTTGGTACTTGCACGAGGTGATCACGGATGAGGTTCATGCCGTTGAGTTTTATTATCTGTGCCGGCGACTGGGTGGAATGATGCAAAAGGGTACGGATCCTGAATACCCCCGGCATGACCAGATAATCCGCGACGTGGCATTTTTACCGTTTTTGGACCTGGACCGGGCCGATATCCATCCCGCTTATCTGCGTACCGGGTTTCTCGGTGATTACCTTGATGAAATTGGATCCGGGCTTCCAAAATTTATCTGAAATCTGAAAGTTGAGAAGTGGCGGCCAGTTTGTTCACCGGATGTAAAGGTCAGGCAGGGTTCGTGCCAGCCTGACCTGGAAGTCATCAAAATCCTTATTCCACTCCATACTTTTAATGTTGAAGCCGTGCCGGAATCCAATCACCAGCATTCCGGGGTAGAGTGAAGGAAAGGTATCGTACTGCAATTCGGCAAAACCCAGCAGAGTGGCATCGTCCATCATGGCCTTCATGAGCACTCCTGCCACGCCGCGGCGCCGGAATTCTGGTGCTGTGGCACTTTTGGCAGAGTAGAAAACGCGCCGGTTTAATGCGTAACCGATTTTGAATCCGGCCAGACTGCCCTCTATATGAGCCGTCAGAAAGATCAGGGGATCGTGATCCAGCCGGTTGATGAGCCGATCCTCACCAAAAACCTGGCGGTTCAGCTCGCGGACAGCATCCAGGTGCGGGATACTGTCACGCTGCACAATGATATCATCAGCGACTTTTTGCTGCATGTGTTTTGACCGTTTCCGGTACAGCAGTATCTTGAACGACAGAAAACAGACTTTGGTTATTGCGGATCATGCGCCGCTTATCGGATAATATAACCGGTACCGCAATTTAATACGTAACTTTTTGTACACCTTATGCGAATCCGTATACAGCAAATCAATGTTATTGTTGGAGATGTGAAGGGCAACTCAGCGTTGGTGCTGCAGGCACTACGGGATGCCGGGAACGACCGCATGGATTTGCTTATACTGCCGGAACTGGTAACCTGCGGTTATCCTCCCATGGACCTGCTGGAGCGAAAGGCGTTTATTAATGCAGTTCAGACTGAAAACGAAAGAATTGCGCGCGCCACCGGCCAGACGGCATTGCTTTTTGGAACCATTCGAAAAAACGGTGAGTCAGCGGGCAGACCGCTATTCAACGCTGCCATACTTGCCCATAATGGCAGCATCGTGGATGTGGTGAATAAAACGCTGCTACCAACCTACGATGTTTTTGATGAATTCCGGTATTTTGAACCGAACCGGAAGACACGTCTGATGGAGTGGGCCGGCAGAAAGTGGGGTGTTACCATATGCGAGGATATCTGGAATAATCAGAACGAGCACAATTACCATACATACAATTTGGACCCGGCTGATGAATTGAGGAACCTGGGTGCCGAGGTGATTGTCAATATATCAGCATCGCCCTTTACTAAGCGAAAACCGGAAATGCGTGAGGATATGCTTCAGCGCCATGCCCGCAGGCTTGGTATTCCACTGTTTTATGCAAACCAGGTCGGGGCTAATACGGAATTGATTTTTGACGGCATCAGCTCGGTAATTTCGTCGGATGGCAAGGTGCTTGTCAGACTGGCCACGTTTGAGGAGGACTATGCTGATTTTGAGTGGCCTGAATCTGGTGAACCGAAACCCCTGGTTTCCGGGGTGCGCATCAAACCATTTCCGGGTAGTGAAGAGCGTATTTTCAGGGCGTTGGTGCATGGTTTGAGTGATTACGTTAAAAAGAGCGGGATGCCCGGCAAGGTGGTCATGGGCCTGAGCGGGGGGATTGACTCGGCTCTGACCGCCGTCATCGCCTGCGAAGCCATGGGACCCGAAAATGTGCTGGGTATCACCATGCCTTCCCGCTTTTCATCAGAAGGAAGTGTCTCCGATTCCGAAAAGCTGGCGCGCAACCTGGGTATACGGCTACATGAGCTGCCCATCAACTCCATCCTCGAATCCTTCCTGGAGGTATTGGCACCAGTATTCGGGGATGCGGAGTTTGACGTTGCCGAGGAGAACCTGCAAAGCCGTAGCAGAGGCGCTATTCTCATGGCCATATCAAACAAATTTGGACATATGCTGCTAAACACCGGCAATAAGTCGGAACTTGCCGTCGGCTATTGTACGCTTTACGGAGATATGGCCGGGGGCTTGTCCATCCTCTCTGATGTGTACAAAACAGAGGTATATGCCATTTCACGCTGGCTCAATGAATCCTTTTATGGAAAAGAGGTCATTCCCTGGAACACCATTCAAAAGCCGCCGAGTGCCGAGCTTAGGCCCGATCAAAAAGATACCGACTCACTTCCTGAGTACGACATTCTTGACGGTATTCTCAAGGCTTATGTTGAGGATCAGCTTCCGGCGGGAATGATTTCAGAACTGGGATTTGATATTGATCAGGTACATGATGTTGCTCGGATGGTCGACCGCAACGAGTATAAGCGCAGGCAATCGGCTCCCGGTCTGAGGGTCAGTTCAAAAGCCTTTGGATCCGGCCGGCGTCTGCCCATCGTGCAGCGCTGGACAGAGATGTGACAGTCACTACAATTTTTTTCGATTGTCACACATTTAACGTAAATTAAACGGATATGTTCGGTAGCATGAACGATGCTGTCGCTTTTTTAATAATTAACTGTCATTCATCCGGGTTAAATTGTTGAATATCATGATATACAGAGTGTTTCCGACAGCATGTGCGGTATTTTTATTGGCAGGTGGACTTTTTGCCCAGGATCGGGATGCAGCCATCGACTATCGAACAATGGAACCGCTGTTGCTTCATGTGAATCGTGCTGAATTGATGAGGTATCCCGTATTCGAGCGACCTGATCCGCCGGTATTTGACAGGGAAATGTCAATTGAGGTCGATGAAGGCGGAACCAACCGCCTGTCGGCAGAGATGTTGCAGCGGCTTGCTTATATCTACAGAGGTCATCTTCTGGCGCTCGAAGCCCAGATCAACGATGATCTGGTATCTGCCGAAGATTATATTACTGAGGGGCTCAATGCGATCCAGTCATTATTGGACGATTACCCGGAGATCCGAAATAGTCGCCAGTTTGCCGAGCTCTACCGCACGATTATGACCGAATATCAGGAGTTTTATGGCATAACTGATCCTCTCGTCGATGCCCAGAGTGAAATTTTTCAGGTGCATCAGGAACTGATGATGGCGGAAGAAGGTGATTGGTTTGATAAGCAGATGTTTGTACTGCCCGAAGATCTTGAAATCGGAAAAACGCAGGTCCCGCTCATCCGGAACCGGCAGGTGAACAATCATATCGCATATCTGACCGTGCGTCGTCCGGAAATTATGGAACGCTGGCTGCAGCGTTCCGTCCGCTATTTTCCCATGATGCGCGAGATATTTCGCGAGGAGAATGTTCCCGAAGAGTTGGTGCATCTTGCGATGATTGAGAGCGGACTTGTGCCTTCAGCACGATCACATGCACGTGCTGTGGGGATGTGGCAGTTTATTTATGCCACCGGCTCCGTGTATGGGTTGGAGGTGAACTGGTGGATAGATGAACGGCGTGATCCGGTCAAGTCAACCCGCGCAGCGGCAAGGCATCTGCGGGATCTGCACGAATACTGGAACGGCGACTGGCACCTTGCTCTTGCAAATTATAATGTCAGCACACGCCGGATGCTCAGGTCGGTTCGCAGTGCAGGTGGTGTGCGCAACTACTGGGAGATATATCCGTTTCTGCCCAGGGAGACTCGGGGCTACGTGCCCGGCTTTATTGCCGCGACTCTGGTGGCGATGAATCCCGAAGATTTTGGTTTTGAACGACATTACGATGCCGAACCCTATGAATATGACATAGCGGAAATACATGGTTCGGTGGAGCTTAGTGTACTTGCTGATTGTGCCGGTATTTCCACCCAGGAGTTGCGATATCTGAATCCGGAGCTGCTTCGCTGGGCAACACCCCCGGGCGAGGATCCGTATCCGCTAAAAATACCCAAAGGCTCTAAAGAGGTCTTCATGCTTGCTTATAATGAGATACCCGAGGAGAAACGGATGAACGATCTGGTCATCCATACGGTGAAGCGCGGTGAAACACTCGGGCTCATTGCCAATCGTTACGGGACCTCGGTTCGCTCTTTGTACCAGGCAAACGAAGGTCTCAGCAGCATCATTCATCCGGGTCAGGACCTGGTCATTCCCATACCCGGCGGTGGTAATGTAGCTATCCGTTCCGATGAGCCCTCCAGGGCACAAACAGCTCGCCTTCGGGCAACGACCCAGGCCCCTACGGCCAATCGGCCTGCCAACTCCGCCGCAGTGACCTATGTGGTTAAATCAGGCGATACGGTTGGCCATATTGCCGAGTGGTTTGACACCCAGGCCTGGCGGATCAGGTCCTGGAATAATATAGGCAACCTTATTCGTCCCGGTCAGCGTCTCACGATCTATGTTCCGGCCCAGCTGCGTGATCAGTATGCCCAGATTAATAATATGAACAGTGCTGAGCGGAACAATTTCTCCGTATCATCCCCATCTGCAAGGGTTGCCACAAGCGGAGATGGAGACTACCGGACCTATACCGTTCGGCACAACGACAATCTTTCCGTCATTGCACGAAGCTTCAACACAAGTGTTCAGGCCATTCAGCGTCTAAACAACCTTCAGTCTACACGAATTTATGTCGGACAAACGTTACGCATTCCTAACTGATGTTCGCAATTCTGTAATAATCTGACGCCAGGTAAGTTATTTCCTATGCGTTTTTCTTCCCGTTTTTTACTCGTTATCATACTGTTGGCAGGCATGGCCGGCGCCGGTTTCATTCTGCGGCCTGATCCGTATTTCCTGATGCAAAAAAACTTCAGGATCTTCAGCGAGGTTTATGAAAATGTCTCCAGCTCCTATATTGAAGAAGTTGATCCGGAAAGACTGATTCGCAGCGGGATCAATGCCATGCTTAATGAGCTCGATCCCTATACTGTCCTTATCGATGAAGCCGGCAGCCGTCAAATGGACATAGTCACAACGGGGCAGTACGCAGGGGTCGGCCTGGAAGTTGGCGCCCGTGGAGGTCAGCTTGTTGTAATTGCACCTATCGAGGGCTATTCGGCAGAACGGCGCGGGGTTCGTGCAGGTGATGTTATCAAGAGTGTGGATAACATCAATGTCACGCAAATGAGCACAGAAGACCTGCAGAGTCTGCTGCGCGGAGATCCCGGAACCACAGTTGTCATAACTATAGAGCGATACGGCATTGAAGAACTGCTTGACTTTGAGCTTACGAGAGAAACCATTGAGGTCAGGAACGTCACGTATTATGGTTTGCTTGATTCAGAATCACGCACTGGTTACATCCTGCTTAGAAGATTTGCTCAAAACGCCGCTGAAGAGGTAAGAAATGCCATTTTGGAGATGCAAAAGGAAGAGCCGCTGGATGGATTGGTCCTGGATTTACGAAACAACCCCGGTGGATTACTTGACGAGGCTGTCAAAATTATAGACAAGTTCGTGCCTGCAGGTGAAAAGGTGGTATGGACAGAAGGACGAATGTCACGGGCCAATCAGCAGTACGAAACATCCGAACAGCCAGTCTATGCCGATAAACCGCTGATCATTCTCCAAAACAACGGAAGCGCCAGTGCTTCTGAAATTGTGAGTGGAGCCCTGCAGGATCTGGACCGGGCTGTTGTCATTGGAGAACGCAGTTTCGGCAAGGGATTGGTACAGATTGTTCAGCCATTATCCTATAATACTACACTCAAAATCACAACATCCAAATATTATGTTCCAAGTGGCAGGTCAATCCAGTCCACTCCCTTCCTTACTGACGAAGAGGTAGCTGCCATGGAACATGTGCCGGATTCACTCAGAACACGCTATAAAACCCGTTCCGGAAGAGTTGTATATGAGGGCATAGGTATCGAGCCGGACATGATGGTCGAGCAGCGGGCACACAGCATGCTGGAGATCGCTCTGCTTCAGAACAGTCACTACTTCTTCTTTGCCAATGAATACACTGCCGGGAAAGACGAACTTGACCCGAATCTGGATCCGGAAGATTTTTATACCGAGTTCCAAAAGTACCTGGTCGAACAGGATTTTAAATATACCACACGTGCGGAGCGCCACTTTGTCCGGTTCAAAGAATCACTGAATTCCAATTTGCTCGAAGGGGAGGAAGATCGCTTCGAGGGCATGAAAAAGCTGATTGAAATGGAAAAAAACCGCGATGAAGAACGATATAGGGAGCATATAAAAAGAGAGCTCCATCTGGAACTCATCTCCCGTTTCAATGGTACCCGTGCCCGGATGAAAGAGCATCTCAAAACGGATGAAACAGCTAAGAGAGCTGTAGCTTTAGTTGAAAGCAGGGATCGTTACCTTTCAATTCTTGAGCCTTAATGTTCTTGAAATCGGATCTACATATTCATACTACGGCATCTGACGGCAAACATACCCCGTCCGAAGTTGTCAC
>SLLP01000027.1 GCA_007133995.1 Balneolales bacterium | reverse complement strand
GGTGATGCAATCGGGCAAGTGGATCCTGCTTTCTGGCCACACCGGTGACTGCAGCTCCTTCACGACATAGAATTTCGGTAATGGCTTTTCCGAAACCGGAGCTGCATCCGGTCACGACAAAATGCTGCTGATAGAGACTCAAATCCATATTGTCCTCGTTAGTTTTCAGTGATAAATATGCACTGTTATTGGATCATATCCTTCCGGCTGCTGAACTTTTACTATCAATGTAGCGGGGATTTCAAGTGGTTTCAGGTTTGGCAATCATCCACAAGATACAAAACCATGGCAAATTTGGACCAATTTGTGCCGATAGATATCAGCGTATGCAATCCAGCCGGTATTTGCGGGTTACCCCATGCGTGATTCGGCAGCACGGTCGATGGGCTCATCCATGGTACTGAACGTAGTCAGCCGATACTGCCATAGCACCAGTGCAGGCATAATCATGAACATAATTCGGTTGACATTGTCAGGTGCCAAAAAATAAACCATCAAAAAAACCAACATAAACCAAAGTGAGAGCGAGACCGTAACCCGGTTCCATCCGGATACAAAAATACGATAGGCGAAAAACGGGAGTACAAGCGTGAAGCTCATCCAGAATGCATGTATGAAGGAAGTTTCACGATCAGAAAATTGGTGCACATGATGTGTGATCCATTCCGAGGGGTGGTAAGCAAGATGGATTTCCGGAACCTGGGTTGCCAGCGGAACAGCCAGGTAGACCAATGCCGCCAGGCCAAATGCGGTGTATCCGCGGGACCATGCCGTTCCTCGCAGATAGTCGGCGAGCGGTATGAGCAGGAATGACAGAAACAGCCACTCAGACACAAAGATGCCGGCCAGCAGTGCAGGAATCAGCAGCATCAGCTTCTGACGAAGCACCGCCAGAAGGATGAGCCCGAACATGCAGAACATGAGCGCATCGGGAACGGGAAGGAATATGCCCCGCCAGAATGCGGGCAATGGAATCAGCAGGAAAGTGGGCAAGGCTACCTCCAAGGCATTGCTGCTTTTTTCCTTCATGGCCAGATAATACATCCAACCGAAACCAATGAGGAGGTAGACGAAGTTGAGTGAACCGGTGAGCAGCCCGATGCTGTCCTCCCCAGCCAGCGAGAACACTCTGGCTATGATCCCGCTGATCAACGGCGCAAATATCCGGAAGGATGTGATATCGGACTGAAAAAAATCAAGAGATTCGGCAAGTGCGATATAGGTATATATGTCACCGTACCGGCCGTCCAGGGCGATACGGCCCTCGACCATCAGCACAAAATGGGCAATCATTACAATTGAACATGCCGAGGCCAGCACCGGCATGGAGATGTAAAGCGTCATTGAAAAGCGGGTGGCCTTCATGAACTACTGTTATAAAATGGAGGTCTGTAGAGACAGATTACCGCAGCAACGGTGCCGGAAAGTTCAAACCAGGAACAGGAAAAGCCGGAAACGGAATGTACCGATTTAAAGTTCAGGAGTCGTAAACAGGCATTGGGAGTCTCAGAGAAGACTTTTTACCGTATCTCCGATTACTGCCGGGCTCTCACACACAGCTATGCCGGCATCTTTCATCGCCTTGATTTTGTCGTCGGCGGTCCCTTTACCGCCTGACACGATGGCACCGGCATGCCCCATCCTGCGGCCCGGTGGTGCGGTGCGTCCGGCAATGAAAGCTACAACCGGCTTGGTCACGTTGTCCTTGATCCATGCTGCCGCTTCTTCCTCGTCGGATCCACCGATTTCACCGATCAGAACAATGGCTTCAGTCTCCGGATCATTCTGGAAGAGTTCCACGGCCTCGCGGTGTTTGGTGCCAATGACCGGATCGCCACCGATTCCGATGGCCGTGCTCTGACCCAATCCCGCTTTGGTGAGTTGATCGACGGCTTCATAGGTAAGCGTGCCCGAGCGTGATATCACACCGATGGATCCTGGTGTGAAAACATTTCCCGGCATAATTCCGACCTTGGCCTGATTCGGGGTGATGACACCGGGACAGTTGGGCCCGATGAGTCTGGAACCATGCCTGCGTACGATTTCAAGAGCGGTTATCATGTCCTTTACCGGAATGCCTTCTGTGATACACACGATGAGCCCGATTCCGCTCATGGCCGCTTCGGCAATGGCATCGCCTGCAAATGGCGGGGGAACAAAAATGACCGAGGCATTGGCACTTTCTTTTTTCACGGCATCGGCAACGGTGTTGAAGACAGGCCGTTCGAGATGGCGGGTGCCACCTTTGCCCGGGGTTACCCCCCCGACGAGATTGGTTCCGTACGCGATCATCTGCTCTGCATGGAACGTGCCTTCGTTTCCGGTGAATCCCTGCACGATCAAACGGGTATCGTTTCCAACTAATACGCTCATTCCAGTTTTTTTAAGTAAGAAATTTGATTGATTACCACCTATTTTTAACGGATGGAATATACCCACCCGGCAACACACAAATCAAACATTTTCCGGTGACCGATGATTCCACTTTGTATGCCAGTCAACAATGGCGCAATTTCCCGGTTGTAAATACATTAGATAAATATGATTCCGGCTGATAAAATTGAGGAAGTAAAACAGGCGGCAGACATCGTTGATGTCGTAGCCGATCACATCAAACTGCGCCGTACGGGCAGCAGCTTCACCGGACTGTGCCCCTTTCACAATGAAAAAACCCCGTCGTTCAATGTCTCACCGTCCCTGGGTATTTTCAAGTGCTTTGGCTGTGGGGAAGGAGGGGATGTAATCAATTTCGTGATGCAGATGGATGGCGTCGGTTTCGAGGAGGCGGTGCGCACGCTGGCCGAACGCTACAATGTGGTGATCCAGGAGAAAACCGAGGACCAGTACGATCCGCAGCAGCATCTCAAGGACGGTATCTACCATGCCCTGCGGTTCGCAGGCAATTTTTTCCATCAGAACCTGGCAGAGTCCGATGATGCCGAATATGCACGCGAATACCTCAAAAAGCGCGGTTATCCCTGGAAAACGGTTCGGAAATACGGTCTGGGCTATGCTCCGGACCGGTTTGACGGCCTCCTCAAAAACGCTGAAAGTGCCGGCATCAACATGCAGTATCTGCATGAATCGGGTCTGGTCAAGGCGCGTGAGGATGAATCCGGCTATTATGATACCTTCCGCAGCCGTCTGATGTTCCCCATTTTCAACCCCAGCGGCAAGGCCATCGGTTTCGGTGGACGCACCCTCTCATCCGACAAAAAGATCCCGAAATATATAAATTCCCCGCAGACCCCGGTCTACAATAAAAGCGAAGTCCTCTACGGTATTCATGCTGCAAAAAACGAGATACGCAAGGTCGGCGAGGCGATTCTGGTGGAAGGTTACACCGACGTGATATCCATGCATCAGGCCGGAATCGGCAACGTGGTTTCGACCAGCGGGACCTCACTGACAGCCGGACAGATACGCGTGATGAAACGCTACGGTGAAATGTTGCTGATGATTTTTGATGCGGATACTGCCGGAGTTAAGGCGGCTGTGCGGGGTATTTCCATTGCGCTGGAAGGAGGCATGGCTGTCAGGGTGCTGACCCTGCCCGAAGAGGAAGATCCCGACTCCTTTGTCCGTGAATACGGCAGTGAGGGGTTCCTGGAACTCAGAAAGAAAGAAACGGTCGATTTTCTCCATTTTCTGGTCGGATTGGCACAAAAGGAAGGACGCTGGCAGGATCCCATCGAACGAAGAAAGAGCATCAACGAAATTCTTGAGGCGATTGCGGTTATGCCGGACGGTCTTTCCCGCGCCAACTATATACAGGAATTGAGCAGCATCAGCCGTATCGGGGATCGGGCTCTTCTTCAGGAGCTTGAACAGATCCGAAATCGCATTCAGAAAAATGCGCGCCGAACAGCCGAACGTGCTGCCATGAGAGCCGGACGGGAAGAACAGGACAGCCGGAGGCCCCCGTCAAATAATCAGGGCAGGCAAGAAGCAGCTCGCCATGGAGAAATGGAGCATTACACCGGCACGTCCGTTCAGGGAGCCGTTAGCAGGATACCGGCGGATGCTGGCGGAAAGGTGGAGTTTTCCGGGAATGATACGGGCGCAGAGGCACGCCGCCACATGAATCCACCCAAACGACCCGGATATGAAAAGGAGCTAATCCGCCTGATGCTGACATTCGGTGATAAAATCATAGAATTTATCGGCAGCTATTGTAGTGAAAATGATTTTGAAGATCCCGCACTGCGGGATTGTTACAGGGATATCATGACACGTTTCCAGAATGGTGACCCTGTTTCCGTGGAAGTCTACAGCCGAAGAGAGCATCCCTATCCCGAGCTGTTGGGGGAGATCGTGTTACAGCGACACTGGGTTAGCGAATTCGGTATGAAAAAGCGCGGTGTGGCCATCCACCGGGATGCCAGTCCGGTCAATACAGCGCGGGGGGCTCTGAAATCACTTAAAATTCGTTATCTTGAGCGCACACGCGAGAAATTCCTGGACCAGTATGCAAGTGCTTCAGACGAGGAAAAAGCCGAGATCCAAAAATGGATCAGAAAAGCGACCAGTGAGTGGAACCGTCATCGCCAGGAACCGGCAGAAACACTGTTTCCTGATATATGATATAGTAGGAATGGAGCTGTATGTTTTCATGCGTAACCATTTCCTGACATGAACCTGAATTATTTATGGAATCCCCAACTCTTCAAACAGCACGCAAGGCAGCAGCAAAAGCAAAAGAAGTTATTGACTACTATGACAAAAACCGATCCAGTCTGAATATCGGGCTCAAGGGAAAACACGATCTCATCACGCAGGCGGACGAAGCCGCGGAGCAGGAGATCATCCGGGTCATAAAAGAGACCTTTCCGGAGGATGATATCCTCGCAGAGGAGTCTGCCAGTGAAACGGCCCTCACGGATCGCCGGACCTGGATCATCGATCCCATAGACGGTACCACCAACTTCGCCCACGGTTTGCCGATATATTGTGTATCCATAGCTATGTGGGAACACCGCAAACCCCAAACGGCGCTAGTACTGGAGGTCAACCGCGATGATTGGTACACTGCCGAAGCGGGAAAGGGCTCATGGCTGAACGGTCAGAAAATGTCGGTTTCCACCATAGAGAAACCGGAACAATCCCTGCTTGCCACCGGTTTTCCCTACAGGGATCTGGGTTTGGTGGATTCCTACCTGGAACTGTTCAAAAAGTTTATGCACGAAACCCAGGGAGTCAGGCGGCCCGGAAGTGCGGCATTCGATCTTTGCCTGGTTGCCGCGGGACGCTGCGACGGTTTTTTTGAATACGGGCTTTCCGCCTGGGATGTCGCAGCCGGTAGCTTGCTGATCCGCGAAGCGGGAGGTGTGGTTTCCGACTGGACTGGTGGCGATGATTGGTTATTTGGCGGGCGTATTGTCACTGGAAATTCGAAAATCCATAAATTCCAACTGGAAAAAATAGAGGAAACCATACCCGGAAAGTATCTGAAAGCATAGCTAATTCCGAAGCCTTATTTCTGTGCAAACAGAAGGCAGGGATCAAAGAGTGTTACAGACCAGTTCAAATCAGGGCATTTAAAAAGGATACCATTTCTATATCAGCCGGTACAACGCGGTCATCCCGAATAATCAAGGATGTAAAAAGCGCAAATGGCATGAGCAGGTGGGTCCGCAAATTTATTTGATATTACGAATGAACCGAAGACAGTTACAATCGTATAAAAGATTGTAGGCAAGCATTGGTAATCCGGACAGCGTTCGGGCAGATAATTAAGCGGTAACTCCTCAGAAATGGAACATCCTGCGATGACATATTCCGACAAAACTGACCGATGCGGCCTACTCCACTTACCGAGCACGAGCTTGACCGGCAACTCCCGGAGTTCTATCCGCGGATCTACCGGATGGTCCGTGCCATGGTATACGGAAGCGGGCTTGACCCGGAAGATCTTACGCAGGACAGCTTCCTTAAAGTCTACAAGAAACGTCATTTGTACAACGGTACCAGCAGCTTATACACCTGGACCTACCAGATTGCTCGAAATACCGTGCTTGATGCATTGCGGCGCAACAAGCTGCAGAGACGAATTTTCTTCTGGAGTGAGGCCGAAACCGATCCGGACGAGTTTTCAGCTAATGAATCAGGTGATGAGGCACTGGACCGGCGCGAGCAGCAGCAAGTGCTTCGCCAGGCCCTGGCCAAATTGTCTGAGAAAGACAGATTGATAATTACCATGCGTGATCTCGAAGGCATGTCATATGATGAAATAGCCGAAATAGAAAACCTGGCCTCCGGCACAGTGAAAAGCAGGTTGTTCACCGCCCGACAGCGCCTCAAAGAGGAACTTATCAGCATGGGAATGGATCCCGGTTCAGATTGAAAATGAGAATTCGAATGAAAGCACAAATGAGAACTACGAATGAAACCGAACAGTAAACAGATCAGTAATCGCTTGCGCGAACAGCTTGTTGACGCAAGAGACAGTCTTCTCACCGACGATGAGCTGGAACAGCTGGAACGGGACGTGAAGGCGCACGACCCACAGCTTTGGAAGGATCATTTGTGGATGGTGGAGCAGGCACAGATCGGTGTCCTCAGCCGGTTCTCCGACTTGCGTGAAGAGCAGCCGGCAAAAGGAGCTATCGGCCGCTTTCATTCACGGCGCCAGGCCGAAGGCGGAACACAGGCAGATCTGGAGTTCCTGGTTTGGAGCTGGTTCCGCCGTTATGTGTTAACGGTCGGTCTCGTGCTGATCGTCCTGCTTACAGGATGGCAGATGACTTCTACAGACGAACCGGCAGGAGATATCCGCGATCAGATGACCCGGATCCTTGGTGGCGAGCAGGAGCAGATCCCTGAACTTGATCACTGGCTTTATGAAGATCTATGACGATACTGTACAATAATGATTACCGATTTTATGCGTGAATGGCCTGCACATGCCGGCAGCCCGGGATATCCTGATATCCTGGTCCTGCCTATTTCAAACAGAAAAGATTATGAGTAAAAATCCAAAAGTAACCATTGCCCTTGCATTTGTGCTGACATTCCTGATCGGGTTTGGGGGCGGATATATGCTGTGCGGAAATCTGAATCCCCATGCGGGTTCACAGGACTTCTATCCCGCGTTTGGCCAGGCTGAAGAAGATCGGATAGCCCCGGAACCAGCCGAGGAACAGGTGCCGGAATTGCCAACAGATGAAGCTTTTGCACCCT
>SLLP01000182.1 GCA_007133995.1 Balneolales bacterium | reverse complement strand
GGGTGATGTCATCAGGGGAAGCGACCATCTGGAGAAAGTTCTCCCAGTCGGGGTTCGGTTGCTCCATATCCTGAATAATTTCAGATCGGATGACAGGATTCTCAAACCGTTCGATCATGGCACGTCGTCCACCTTCCCGCGCCCGCGGCGGCACGACAGCCGACAACTGGGTAGAAGCCGCAGTATACATATACATGTTGGCGGAAACATCGAATCCCTCGCGCTGCGCCTGCTCAACGCGTGCAATAGCGTCATCAATTTTGTGCCAGTTTTCGGTTCCGGCGGCTTTGAGATGATGGATGTGAACAGCGATACCGGCCTCTTCGGCGATCTGCAGCATCTCCTCTATGGCTTCGAGAAAGCGGTTGCCTTCACTGCGCAAATGGGTGGCGTACAAGCCATCGTACTCGGCTACCACCGATGAAAGTGCGATGAGCTCATCCGTATCGGCATACCAGGCCGGTGAATAGATAAGAGCGGTGCTGAGACCCATAGCGCCTTCCTGCATGGCTTCTCGCACCAGCTCCTGCATTCGGGCAAGTTCGGCGGGTGCAGGCGCGCGGTCATCCCGGCCAATGACATGGATGCGTACAGTTGTCGCACCGACAAAGGATGCCACATTGGTTGAGACTCCGCGTTCTTCAAGGTGTTCGAGAAATCCGCCAAGTGTGCGCCAGGTAATGTCATAGGTGATATCACCCTGGTCCTGCTCTCTTTCACGCACCATTTGTTCGGAGAGTGGTCCCATGGACCAGCCCTCGCCCATAACTTCAAGAGTAACTCCCTGCTTGATGTTGCTCATGGAACGTCCATCGTGCAGCAGCGGTACATTCGCCCAGCTCAGCATATTTATGAATCCGGGAGCAATTGCCAGTCCGTCGGCATCAATGTGATCCGGAGCGGAAATATGATCCGGAAGCTCACCGACATGGGTGATGCGTCCTTCACGAACGGCAATGCCACCGGGCACAGGTTCTGAACCGGAACCATCAAAAATGACTCCATTGATGATGATGATATCATGGGTATGACGGTCACAGGCCGTGAAAATAAGGCATGCTGCAAAGATGAGAGGCAACGATAATAAACCCCGGGATGGAGCGCGCTGGGGTAAATAACACAATAGGCTCATGATAAACAGAATTCTATTAATGATGGAACGGGACGTGTAAACATGACAATCGGTTTGCTTGAATAAGAAAGTACATGAGTACAAAATACATTTTTCAATAAGAAAAGCTTTCCTTTTCATTAGAATCTATACATCTTGAGATAGTCATTTTGTTTCACCGGTAACCCAAACGGAGAGGTGAATATGAATAAGATCATTTCCTTGTTGTTTTCCTTCCTGCTGTTATTAAGCCTGAGCACCGGATTTGCCGCTCAAAATGATGAAACATATCCAGACCGGTTCGGGCGCATTTTTGAGCAATATTTAAATACGAAAGACGGCCTGGTGCATAATCGTCAGGATTTAGCCAAAGCATGGGCTGAGCGACTTGAGACATCATTCCGGACCACCCCGGATGGCATTTTCCATGAGGATGATATTCCCGACTGGCATGGTTTGCGAGGCATGTTGGCGCATGCCGCAGGCGAAATTGTCGATGCCGAGTCTATCGATGACCAGAGAAAGGCGCTGGCTCGGCTTTCCAACGGATTGAAAGATATGATAGAGCAATTCGGGAATCCGGAAGAAACCATTTATGTGCTGCGCTGCCAATACTTCGGAGAAGATGATTTGGATGCAATTTGGCTGCACCGAACCGACAGAATTGCCAATCCGTACCATGGACCCGAAAATATCGATTGTGGTGAAGTCATTGGTGAACTGTAACAGCCGGGCTCACACCATGGCCTCGCGCCATTTTTATCGAGGCAATAGACCTTTTTTACTTGGATTGGCATCGATCGCATCTTGCGATCCGATTAATTTCATTATTTGAAGCGTCATTAAATACAAGTGGAATTCATTCCTGTTAGTTCTTCCGGAAATATTCTTGCGGAAAAACGATTCCGTAATGGTTTTGTCATGCATTGCACAAATGCGTTGAATCGCCTTTTTATGGGCTGGATTACTGTTGCCCTGAACACCGTCCATGTCAAAAAGATTACCAAAGTATTTTTGGGATCGTAGGTCATCGGCTTGCTGTTGAAAAAATGCTAATTTCCATTTTCATTGTATTTATCTTGCAAGTGTTAAACAAGATGAGGCAACTATTTCCTGCAATCATCATCATCATTCAAGTCAGTGAGGTATTTATCACATCCATGCATATGGTACAGGGCTGGCTGCACAGGATTTGCCGGTGCAAATTATATCATGAATACCCTGTCTGACTTCCAACCAAACTGAAAATAGACATGAACAGCATTATTAACAGAAAAAAAATATCGATGTTGAGTTTTCTGTGTCTGGCAGGGTTCCTGCTAACAGCATTCACCAGCAATGATGTCCGGGCATTCGAAGAAACCCGGCTGTTGCGCTTTCCCGACATCCATGAAAACCAGATTGTTTTTTCCTATTCCGGCAATTTGTTTACGGTTCCGGTTAACGGTGGTACAGCTCGCAGACTAACCGGTCACGATGGGTATGAGGTGTTTCCACGGTATTCACCGGATGGGCGCTGGATCGCGTTTACAGGACAGTATGACGGTAATACGGAGGTGTACCGGATTCCGGCTAGTGGCGGAGAACCCGTGCGCATGACCTTTACCCCGACGCTGGGGCGTGATGATGTGGCTGACCGCATGGGGCCCAATAATATCGTTATGGATTGGACCCCTGACGGTGAGCGGGTGCTTTTTCGTTCGCGAAAACGTGAATTCAACTCCTTCAAGGGCCATCTGTATCTGACAGACCCGGATGGTGATATCGCAGAGCAGCTTCCCCTGCCGCGCGGTGGCTTCGCCTCCTACTCCCCTGATGGTTCAAAACTGGCGTACAATCGAATTTTCCGGGAGTTTCGCACCTGGAAACGATATCGCGGTGGCATGGCCGACGATATTTGGTTGTATGACTTTGAAACCAGGGAGACAATCCGGATCACCGACACCGATGCCCAGGATATCATTCCCATGTGGCACGGCAATCAAATCTATTTCATCTCAGACCGTGAGGAGAGCGGTCGCATGAACCTTTATGTCTATGATCAGGAATCGGATGAGACCCGAAAGCTGACAAATTTTATCGACTTTGACATCAAGTTTCCGTCGATCGGTCAGCGTTTTATTGTCTTTGAAAACGGAGGATTCATCTATCGCTTTAATCTCGCCACGGAAGAGTACAACCGGGTGCCGATTCGTGTGAAAGACGACAGGCTTACCGGACGCGGCGGACTCACCGATGCAACCGATTTCATCAATTCGTTTGATGTGGCTCCGGATGGAAACCGGGCCTTGTTTGGTGCCAGGGGTGATATTTTTACCGTGCCTGCCCGAAGCGGCATCACCCGAAACCTCACAGGTTCTTCCGGTGTGCATGACCGAAATCCGGTCTGGTCGCCTGATGGAGAGCATATCGCATTCATCTCCGACAAAAGCGGAGAAGATGAGATTTATGTGATTGCTCAGGATGGCTCCGGTACGATGCGACAGCTCACCACAGATGCAGATACGTATAAATACCGCATTGTTTGGTCGCCCGACAGCGAGAAAATTCTCTGGGCCGACAAGAAACTCCGACTGAATATGGTTGATGTAGCAAGCGGTGAAATAACGGTGGTACGTCAGGCGGAGGCATGGGAAATGTCGCAGTATGTCTGGTCACCCGACAGCAGGTGGATAGCCTATACGCTTCCAGAAGTTAAAACAATGCAACGCATATGGTTGTACTCTGTTGACAACGAAGAGCACTTCAAGGTGACGGACGGCTGGTATTCAGCAGGAAACCCTGAATTCAGTCGTGAAGGAAAGTACCTTTTCTTCGTCTCGAATCGGGATTTCAATCCGATTTACAGTCAGACCGAATGGAATCATGCGTATGCTGACATGCAGCGCATCTATTTTGTGACGCTGCGTGATGATCTTAAATCACCTTTCAAGGCTAAAAACGATGAAGTTGCCATTAATGGCAATGACGAGAATGACAGTGCAGAGGGTGAACCGGATCCGTCTGAACACATTCGCATAGATACGGAAAATTTGTCCAGCCGAATTATCGACCTGCCGGTGCAACCGTCCAACTACGGTAATCTGCAGTCGGCCGGATCCCGTATTTACTACCAGCGCAACGGTATGTCCGACCGCCAGACCATGTTGCTCTTCTATGATCTTGATGAGGAGAAAGAGCAAACTATCGGAGCCTATACCGGCTACAGGATATCACATAACGGTGAGAAGATGATGCTCGCAAGGCGCAGCGATTATGCCATCGTTGATCTTCCGGCACAGGAAACCGAGCCGGATCCCAAACTGGATCTGTCCAATATGAAAGTGAGGCTGGATCGCACCACCGAATGGATTCAGATTTTCAATGA
Source organism: Balneolales bacterium (assembly GCA_007133995.1). Lineage (GTDB taxonomy): Bacteria > Bacteroidota > Rhodothermia > Balneolales > Natronogracilivirgulaceae > SKNL01. Next base: position 2,718 of record SLLP01000182.1, on the reverse strand, counting down.
GAGCTGGCGGCAGATGCGTGATTTTCTATACGCACCTAATATGCATGGCGTTGACTGGGAGGCCGTACGCGATACCTATCGGCCATTGGTTGATCACGTTGCCCACCGCAATGACCTGACCTACATTATTGGCGAGATGATTGGTGAATTGAATGTGGGACACGCTTATGTCGGCGGCGGTGACAGACCGGAGCCCGATCGTATTCAAATGGGCCGGCTGGGTGCCGAGCTCGAGCGTGATGAGGATTCCGGATTCTACCGTATTACCCGCATCCTCAAGGGTGAAAACTGGGTGGATTCCCGCAGGTCGCCGCTTACCGAGGTCGGTGTAAACGTGGCCGAGGGCATGTATATTATTCGTGTCAATGGGCTGCTTACATCAGAAATGCCGAATATTTATGAATCGTTGATCGACAAGGCAGAAAAGCCGGTACTTCTCAGAGTGAATGAATCGCCATCGGCATCCGGTGGAAGGGATGTTGTGGTCAAACCCATTGCGGATGAGGCTGATTTGTATTATTACAACTGGGTGCAGGAAAATATTCGAAAAGTCAACGAAGCCTCAGATGGGCGAGTTGGTTATCTGCATATTCCGGATATGGGTCCGGGCGGTCTTAACGAGTTTGTCAAGCACTTCTATCCGCAGCTTAGGAAAGAAGCTCTGATCATTGATGTACGCGGTAATGGCGGAGGCAACGTATCACCGATGATTATTGAGCGGCTGCGACGTGAACTGGCGATGGTGGATAAGCCACGCAATGCCGTTCCGAGACCGGATCCGTCGGCCATGATGATGGGACCCATGGTGACACTCATCGATCCATTTTCTGCATCGGACGGTGACTTGTTCCCATACCGTTTTCGAAAGCATGGATTGGGCAAGCTGATCGGCCAGCGGACCTGGGGTGGTGTGGTCGGTATCAGGCAGACTTTGCCGTTTGTGGATGGCGGGTTCCTCAATCGGCCGGAGTTTGCCTCGTACGACACAGAGGGCAAGGAATGGATTATCGAAGGCCATGGTGTTGAACCTGATATCCCGGTCGATAACGATCCTGCCAAAGAGTATTCCGGGATTGATGAGCAGTTGAATACTGCTGTCGAGCACCTTCTTGAGCTTTTGGAGGAGATGGATGTGAGTCTGCCGGAGCCACCCGAATATCCTGTAAAAAGGTAGTTCAATAACTCTGAATCACGCTGCATGCACTTGTAAAACTGCTGGAATTCTCATAAAAAAGCATCGTGGAAGACATTGCCGCGATGCTTTTTTTATTGGCCTGTGAACTCGTATTAACATTTCTTTAACAGTTGCGGCACAGTGAGATAAAATAGGTATTATGATCGTTTCAGAAATGCAACGGGTATCGGTCCATTAAAAATAATTAAGGTCACGGGGAACGTCTGCCGTAGTATTTACCTTTGGCAGGGTGTTACAGACAACAACAACACATGTTTTACCTGTTATCAATCAACAACCAAACCCCGTTACAATGAAAAAATATAAATTGATTCACCTGTTCTCACTGCTATTGTTTGCGATTGCTTTTACTGCCTGCTCGGACGATTCCCCATCCAGAGTGAACATGGAAGAGCCCAGCATCACAGAAATTGCGGCAGCCAATTCCCAATTTTCAACCCTGACAGGCGCTCTGGAAGCTACAGGGCTGGACGCAGCGCTTGATGGTGATGGAGAATTCACCGTATTTGCACCAACCGACGAGGCATTTGCTACACTTCCGGAAGGAACTCTTGAGTCACTTACCGTTGAGCAACTCGAGGCAATACTTCTCTACCATGTATTGGGAGCAGAAGTGCTTTCTGGCCAGCTCGAATCAGAGCAAACGGTCGAAACGCTCGGCGGCGAAAATATCTTCATCACGGCTGGAAACGCCGGTGTGACTATAAACGCAACCGCCTCCGTGGTTACACCCGATATTGAGGCGCGCAATGGCGTGATTCATGCCATCGACAATGTTATCCTTCCGGATGCCTACGGTACCATTGTTGACAATGTCGTCAAGCGTTACTTCTTATCCTCTCTTGTGGATGGAGTCCTCCAGGCTGAACTTGCTGAAGCATTAAGTGGCGAAGGACCCTTCACCGTCTTTGCTCCGACCAATTCCGCTTTTGCTGCTATTGCAGGCGTTGCATCAGATTTGACGGTTAAAGAGCTTACTGACGTGCTGCTGTATCATGTAGTTCAGGGTGAGGTACTTTCCTCCGATCTGCAGGCATCACAAGAAGTTCCGACATTAAATGGGAATTCGATTCTCGTGGAGGTATCAGACAGCGGTGCATCTGTCAATGGCAGTGCTTCGATTACCACAGTAGATATCCGGGGAGTCAATGGAGTCATTCACATTGTCGACCAGGTGCTGCTCCCACCGTCAGAATAGTCAACACTATGTGACATATATTCTGAAGTACGAAAAGTAACAGCTTCAATTATAAGCCATGGATGCGAAAGTGTCTGTGGCTTATTTTATGTGTGACTTATTTTTATGTTGTCCGAAATCAAAAGTCAGTTCACCACCATTTTCTGAGAGCGTAACATTGCCGCCATGTTGAAGTTTTCCAAACAGCAACTCGTCTACCAGCCTGTTTTTTATTGATTCCTGAATGACCCTGGCCATTGGGCGAGCACCGAAGGCCGGATCGTATCCTTTGTCAGCCAGCCAGTTTGCCGCTTTTTTTGTCAGTCGGATGGTTACGTTTTTGCCT
>SLLP01000095.1 GCA_007133995.1 Balneolales bacterium | reverse complement strand
TTGTCAATGAATTCAACCGTCTGCTTGCCAGGACGCACCCCCGGTATAAATCCACCCTGCTGCTTCATGGTATCTGCCATCTGCTTCGGGTTGATAACAATCGCGGTATAAAAGAACGTGAAGAAGACTACAATAATTGCAAAGATGATCGAATAGGCCACCCCTGTGAAATCACTCGACCAGGCGGTAAGCAACTGCACGGTTTCATTACCCGGGAAAAAGGTTCCGACTGTGCTGGGAATAAACATGATTGACTGGGCAAAGATAATCGGCATTACACCTGCGGCGTTGACACGCAGCGGAAGATACTGGGTTGTGCCACCGTACACTTTACGTCCGACCACACGCTTGGCATACTGGACCGGGATGCGGCGCTGTCCCTGTGTAAGGAGAACTACTGAAGCCACCACCAGCACGAGCACACCAAGTTCAAACAGAACGATAATGATGTTGTCCTTTGTTTGAATCTCATTCAGCAGACTCATCGGAAGAGCCGCAATAATGCCGATCATGATAAGCAGAGAGATACCGTTTCCAATACCTCTCTCGGTAATTCGTTCACCCAGCCACATCACAAAGACCGTTCCGGCTGTCAAGACGATCATACTCGTCACGATGAACGCCGTATTGGCCACTACGATGGCCTCGGGTGAAGTGTTCATCAGGTTAATGGAAAAACCAATGGATTGCACAAGGGTGATGAGTACCGTGCCGTAACGTGTAAGCTGATTTATCTTGCGTCGGCCCTCTTCGCCTTCCCTCTGAAGTTTTTGGAAGTAGGGAACAACCGCACCCATAAGCTGGATGATAATCGCTGCCGTAATGTATGGCATGATACCAAGCGCAAAAACCCCGGCACGGGCAAACGCCCCTCCTACAAACAAGTCGAACAGACCGAGCAGGTCTGTCGCGGCTCCGGTTGTGGCCGTCAATTGGGATGCATCCACGCCCGGCATGGTAATGTAGCTGCCAAGGCGATAAACAAGGAGAATTCCGATTACATAGAGAATTCGCTTGCGCAGCTCCTCGATCTTAAAAATATTCTGGAAGTTTTGAATCAAACTCATTCGGATTCAGGTATCAATAGAAGTTTCAGATTTTAGTTACTGATCCGCCCGCTTTTTCAATTTTTTCAATCGCGGACTTGCTGAAACTGTGCGCTTCAATCTGGAACGCCGTTTCTACTTCGCCCCGACCCAGCACTTTGATCAGTTCGTTTTTTCGGATAATACCTGCAGCAATAAAGTCGCTTATTGTAACTTTTTCGCCGACTTTTCCGCGTTTTTTAAAATCCTCGAGCACATCAAGATTCAATGCAACATACTCTTTCCGGAAAGGGTTCTTAAAACCGAATTTGGGTATGCGACGCTGCAAGGGCATTTGTCCGCCTTCAAATCCACGTTTTTGCGAGTAACCGCTGCCAGATTTTTGGCCTTTGTGTCCTCTGCCGGACTGTTTCCCCAGACCTGAACCTTCTCCGCGACCCACTCGTTTGCGGGTTTTTCTATTCGGACCCGGTGCTACAAGATTGTGTAATTTCATGGATGTCAACCTAACGTTTTAAATCTGTTATCCTTCAAAAACTTTTTTCAGAGAAACGCCTCTTCTCTGAGCGATTTCGACCGGATCCTGAAGCTGCTTGAGTGCATCGATCGTGGCCTTGACCACGTTATGCGGATTGGGCGACCCAAGTGATTTGGTCAGAATGTTGTGAAGACCGGCATTCTCAAGTACTGCCTTTACCGCTCCACCGGCGATCACTCCTGTACCTTCGGCAGCTGGCCGAAGCAGCACTTTGCCGGCTCCGCATTTCCCCAATGCAGGATGATGTATGGTTCTACCCTTGGCAAGAGGGATACGGATCAGGTTTTTCTTGGCGTTGTCGATGCCCTTTTGAATCGCATCAGCCACTTCGTTGGCTTTGCCCAGACCGTGTCCGACAATGCCATCCTTGTTCCCGACCACTACGATTGCATTAAAGCTGAATCGCCGGCCACCTTTTACAACCTTTGCAACGCGGTTGATGTGGACCAGCCTTTCTTCAAGATTCAGCTCGCTGGCCTTAATGTTGTATTGTTTTCTTCTAATCTTTGGCATAGTCGATATGGATTAAAACTGTAATCCTCCTTTACGAGCTCCTTCTGCGAGACTCTTTACAATTCCGTGGTATTTGTATCCGCTTCGGTCAAAAACAACTTTTGTGATTCCCTGCTCCTTAGCGGTTTTGGCGAGAAACACACCAATTGCCTCGGCTTTTTCCATTTTTGGTTTTTCTCCGAGTTCACCTTTCATGTTTTTGGAGACGGTGGAAGCAGCAGCAATGGTTGCCCTTGCCTGATCATCAATAATCTGTGCATACACGTGCTTTGAACTTTTAAAGACACAAAGCCGGGGTTTTTCCCCAGTTCCGGAAATTTTTGAACGGACTCGGTGCCGTATTTTTGACCTTCGTTTGCTTTTTGCAATATTACTCATTATTCGACTCCTGAATTATTTACCGGCAGATTTACCAGCTTTCTTGCGTACATATTCACCGACATATCGAACACCCTTACCCTTGTAGGGTTCCGGCGGACGCAGGGATCTGATTTTAGCAGCAACCTGACCTACAAGCTCCTTATCCATGCCGGAAATGATGATTCTCGGATTTTTAGACGACTTGGTATCCACTTCAATCGTTATACCATCCGGCGGCACGAAGAAAAATGGATGAGAATATCCAAGCGTCAGCTCAAGGATGTTGCCGTTCAAATTGGCACGAAAACCAACTCCAATGATCTCCAGCTCCTTTTTAAACCCGTCAGTCACTCCGGTGATCAGATTTGAGATTAGAACACGATAGAGACCGTGCAGCGATTTGATGTTTTTTTCCTCAGATTCACGAGCTACGACAATCTCACCTTCATTCTTCTCAACCTTAATACGAGGATCAACTTGCAGGGACAATTCACCCTTAGTTCCCTTGATTGTTACCTTGTTGGCAGGATCAATTGAGAACTCAACATCTTTGGCCAGAGGTACTGGCATTTTACCAATTCGAGACATAGTTACAATATATTTAGTAGATGTAACAGAGAATTTCGCCACCAACCCGAAGTTTACCAGCTTCCTTGTCGGTCATAACCCCATGGGAAGTAGTCAGGATAGCAACACCGAGTCCGTTATGGACCCGCGGTATATTATCGGATCCACAGTATTTGCGGAGTCCTGGGCGTGAAACCCGGGTTATCTTTTTGATAACCGGCAGTCCGTAGTGATCGTACTTCAAAAAGATACGGATCAATCCCTGCTGGTTATCATCGATATCCAGGTAGCGCTGGATATAACCCTTGTCAAGCAGAATCTGTGTGATCGCCCTTTTTATCTTCGAGGCAGGAATATCCACACGGCGATGACCGGCTTGCTGAGCATTACGAATTCGCGCTAGATAGTCGGAAATAGGATCAGTCATGATATGTTACAGAATGTGTTAGTTTTACCAGCTGGCTTTTTTAACTCCGGGTATTTTACCCACGGAAGCCAACTCTCGGAATTTGATTCTTGAGATACCGAATTTGCCGACGTAACCGCGGCTGCGGCCGGTCAACGAACAGCGCTGACGGATGCGTGTCGGACTCGCGTCCCTCGGAAGTTTTTGCAACGATTCAAAATCACCGGCTTCTTTAAGCTCCTTTCTCTTCTTGGCGTATTTTTCCACCGTTTTTTTACGCTTCTCGTTTCTTGCTATCCAGGATTTCTTAGCCATAATTCCAGTTAGTTATTTCGTTTTACAAAGGGCATGCCGAAATGCTTGAGAAGCTGATAGGCTTGCTCATCATTGGACGCCGTCGTCACAATAGAGATATCCATCCCGTGAATACGATCCAGGTTGTCCGTGTCAATTTCCGGAAAAATGGAATGCTCCGTAATTCCCATGGTATAATTTCCACGACCGTCAAATCCCTTATCGGATACACCCTGAAAGTCACGGGTTCTCGGAAGGGCCAGATTGATCAGGCGGTCAAGAAACTCATACATGATTCTGCCGCGCAGCGTAACCTTGCATCCAATGGGCATGCCTTCACGGAGCTTAAAATTGGAAATGGACTTGCGGGCATAAGTCATAATTGGTCTTTGTCCGGTAATCGCTGCGATGTTATTGGTGATATCGTCAAGGACTTTTTTGTCGGCCACTGCTTCACCTACTCCAACATTGACAACGATTTTTGTCATTTTGGGTACAGCAAGTGCATTTTTTAGCTTGAACTCATCCTTGAGCTTGCCGACAATGTTACTTTTAAAATCTGTATATAATCTTGCTTCAGCCATAGTAGTACTTTTCTAATCTATTTATCGAGCGTTTCACCGCTCACTTTGGCGACACGAACCCAGCGCCCCTTTCCGCTTTCCTCTACTCTGGACCGGCCCACTCTTGTAGCCTGATCACTCACAGGATCTACCGGCAAGACATTAGAGATATGGACAGGCATTTCCTGTTTCATTCTTCCGCCCTGTGGATTTTCCTGCGTGGGCTTCTGGTGCTTGGTCCGCATATTGATACCTTCTACCAGTACCCGGTCACGGTCGGGAAACACACGCAGCACTTTTCCGCGCTTGCCCCGGTCGTTTCCGGTAATGACCTCAATTTGGTCACCTTTCTTTATATGCAATTTCTTTTGCTTGTTTTTCTTTCTTGGCATAATCCAGCTCATTTAAAGTACTTCAGGTGCCAGTGAAACGATTCTCATGAAATTCTTTTCACGCAGTTCCCTTGCAATGGGGCCAAAAATCCTTGTGCCCACAGGTTCCTGATCTTTATTGATGATAACAGCGGCATTTTCATCAAATCGGATGTAGCTGCCATCTTTTCTGCGAAATTCTTTTTTCGTTCTTACAAGAACGGCCCGGACAACTTCACCTTTTTTTACGGTTCCACCAGGAATTGCTGCTTTGACTGAGCAGATAACCAGATCACCAACGCGGGCATATCGTCTCTTGGAATCACCAAGTACTTTGATACACATCACCTTTTTGGCACCGCTGTTGTCAGCAACAGATAGTATGGACTGTGTTTGAATCATGGCTAATAACTTTCTAGACTTTCAAGAATGATTTCTTACTTGGCTTTTTCTAAGATCTCAACCAACCGCCAGCGTTTCTGCCTGGACAGTGGACGAGTTTCAATGATGCGTACCAGATCGCCCGGTTTAGCTTCGTTTTTTTCATCATGGGCCATATATTTTCTGGTCTTGGTGATGAACTTACCATAAATCGGGTGCTTAATCTGACGTTCGATCGCGACGGTAATGGATTTGTCCATTTTGTCACTGACTACCCGGCCAGTACGTTGTTTGCGTTGATTTCTCTCAGTTGTTTCTGTGCTCATATTGTGATTATCCTCTATGCTTTATCTTCGGTCTTTTCAGTCCGATTTTTTTCCCCGATGATGGTACGCAACCTGGCAAGCTCCTTGCGATGATTTTTTATCGTCGCAGGGCTTTCGACTTGTCCGGCCACCGCCTTGTTGAAATAGAGCTTTTGAAGAGCGTCTATTTCGTCTTTCATCCGAGCTTCCAGCTCAGCAACTGATAAATCTCTGAGTTCGTGTGCTTTCATACATTTCTACGTTATTTGCCTTCATAATTGCGGCGCATAACAAATTTGGTTTTGATCGGAAGTTTAAATGCTGCAAGACGCAATGCTTCTCGTGCCAGTGACTCTGTGACACCGGTAATTTCAAATAGGATTCGACCGGGTTCTACAACGGCAACAAAATGATCGGGAGCTCCTTTTCCCTTACCCATTCGGGTTTCCGCCGCTTGTTTGGTAATCGGTTTGTCAGGGAAAATCCGGATCCAGGTTTGGCCTTCTCTCTGAAGTCGCCGTGTTATAGCTACACGACAAGCTTCAATCTGGCGAGAGGTGATGAACTTTGCTTCCAGTGCTTTTAAACCAAAGTCACCAAAGGCCAATTGATGTCCACGACCAGACATTTTCTTCATCCGGCCCCGCTGAACCTTTCTTCGTTTTACTCTTTTGGGTTCTAACATGATTGAACGTTGTTTAAATCGTTTTTAAATCAGCTTTTTTTCCTGCGCCGCTGACCACCACGGGATCGCTTGGAACGACGTTTTTCCTGTTGAACGTCAGCTTCGGGCTTTGCTGTTACGGCACTTGGGGTGAGGTCGACATCACCAATAATTTCCCCTTTGAATATCCAGACTTTCACACCAATACAACCGTAAATAGTCTGAGCTGTAGCTGTTGCATAGTCAATATCCGCACGAAAGGTGTGCAATGGGACCCGGCCTTCTTTGTACTGTTCGACTCGTGCCATCTCAGCACCACCAAGTCGACCTGAACATTTTACCTTGATACCCTCTGCACCCATTCTCATAGCCGATGCAATAGAGGTTTTCATTGCTCTCCGGAAGGAAATTCTGGATTCCAGCTGCTGGGCTATATTTTGAGCTACCAGATTCGCATCCGTTTCGGGGCGTTTGATCTCACTGATGTTGATCTGAACATCTTTGTTGGTAACCTTGCGCAGTTCCTCACGAAGTTGCTCTACCTGTTCACCGCCCTTTCCAATAATAACACCGGGCCGGCTGGTCATGAGCGTCAACAGAACGCGCTTAGGAGTTCGTTCAATGATAACACGTGACAGTCCGCCATTGCGTAATCGTGCATGGAGGTAGTTTCTGAGTTGTTCATCTTCCCTGAGATTTTCCTGAACCTGCTCTTCTGAATACCAGTTTGAATCCCATCCACGGATGATACCCACTCTAAGACCAATTGGATTTACTTTCTGTCCCAAAACTTACTCCTCGTTTGCTTGGTTTTCATCTTCAAGTTCAACATCCTTCTTAGTAACCAGCACGGAAATGTGGCTGGTCCGCTTGCGAATGGGATGAGCTCTACCCATAGGCGCAGGCTGAATTCGCTTCAGTGTTGGACCCTCATCGACAAGAATTTCCCTGACGATCAGTTCCTCATTGTCAAGAGGCTCATCCTCAAAACGATCTCTGAGGTTGGCTGCGGCCGACCCAATCACCTTGGATACTACCTGTGCCGCACTCTTGTTGACAAACTTCAGCTTGGTCATCGCAATATCAACCTGTTCACCCCTAATTAAATCCGCAACCAGGCGAACTTTTCTTGGGGATATACGGATATACCGCTGAACAGCCCTTGCTTCGTATATGACTGTGTCTTCCATCATCTGTTATTTTTTTTCACCTTTTT
>SLLP01000098.1 GCA_007133995.1 Balneolales bacterium | reverse complement strand
AATGCCAAGGACACAGGACTATTGCCGCGAGCATGCAGATGAAAATTTACCTTCCTGGCATTCAGCAACAAAAACTAACTGACTGAAAACCAACTAATTGCATAGTTATAAACAGATGAAAGTTTCTTACAATTGGCTTTCCCGTTATCTTTCAAAAATACCCTCTCCGCAGGATGCGGCTGACAAACTTACCCTGACCGGCCTTGAGGTTGAGGATATCGAGCAAACCGGATCCGACCTGGAGGGTATTGTGGTGGGAGAAGTGCTGGATGTGCAATCTCATCCGGATGCCGACCGCCTTGTGGTTTGTCAGGTTGATATCGGTTCAGGCGAACCTTCACAAATTGTCTGTGGCGCCCCCAATGTTGCTGCCGGACAGAAAGTTGCCGTGGCCACAGTCGGATCCGTACTTCCAAAGCCGTTGTCCGACGGGTCACCCTTCAAAATCAGAAAAGCAAAAATCCGGGGGCAGAAATCAGCCGGAATGATCTGTGCCGAGGACGAACTTGGACTTGGGGATGACCACAGCGGCATCCTGGTACTCAACAATGAACTGAAGCCGGGAACACCCTTTTCTGATGTCTCTGGACTGAGCCGGGACTTCGTTTTTGAAATCGGACTCACCCCAAACCGACCGGATGCCACCTGCCATCTTGGCGTGGCCCGTGATCTGGCAGCCGTAACCGATGCTGAACTACGCAAGCCGCTAGACAATCTGCCCGAAGCATCCAGCGGACTCAAAAAAGATGCCATCACCATCGCGGATACCGACAAATGCCACCGCTATGTCGGCATCGTGGTGCGCGGTGTGACCATCGGCGAATCGCCTGACTGGCTCAAGGAACTGCTCAGGGCCATTGGCCTTCGGCCACTCAACAACGTGGTCGACATCACCAACTTCGTGCTGCACGAGCTGGGACAACCGCTTCACGCCTTTGATCTGCACCGGCTTGCCGGACAGAGGATTGACGTGCGTTCCTTTGACAAGGACATACCATTCACCACGCTTGACGATGTGGAACGCACCGTTCCGGCGGGATCGCTTTTCATCTGTGACGGTGAAAAGCCGGTTGCGCTGGCCGGAGTCATGGGTGGTGTGAATTCCGAAATTTCAAAGGAGACAACCGATCTGCTGATCGAATCCGCCTGGTTCGAGCCGGTGGGCATCAGGAAAACATCCCGCACTCTGGCCCTTCAGACCGATTCCTCATACCGTTTTGAGCGGGGTGTGGATCCCGATGTTACGAAAAATGCGGCACTCCGTTGCGCGGAACTCATCCTGGAGCTTTGCGGCGGCACCATCGAAGGCATGGAAGATGTACATCCGGTCAAGACAGATCCGGAAGTTGTTTCTCTTCGTCATGACCGCCTCTCTGCCATTCTTGGTACTGAACTTGCCCCTGAAACTGCAGAGAATATTCTTAACCGGCTTGAAATCGGTACCGAGAGAGAAAAAACAAACGACTTGGCCTGGAACTGCACCATACCCACATTCCGTCCGGACATCACGACAGAAATTGATCTGATCGAAGAGGTCGCCCGTATCTATGATTACAACAACATTCCCGACCCTGAACGCATCACCATCACCAGTCCGGACCCGGTGCCATTCGGTGAGCTATTCCGGGAAAAGGTTAGACAGGCGGCTGTCGGCGCCGGTCTCAGCGAGATCTACACAAACAGCCTGCTTCCTGAGCGATTCATGGAATCTTTGGGAGGAGCGTCGACTGTGGTGCCCACACTGAATCCTATCACCAAGGATCAGGCTCTTTTGCGAACCGGTCTGCTCTATGGATTTCTACGTTCAACTGCATACAATTTCAATCGCGGCGCCGTGGGGGTTCGCTTTTTTGAAATCGGAAACATTTTCCGCAAAGATAAAAACGGCGGAACCTGGATCAGGGGTATTCATGAAGCAACGCATCTCCACGTGGGTGTTGCAGGCAGCACACATTCCGATCACTGGAAAACACCGGCCAGGACTTTTGATCTCTTCGATCTGAAAGCGATTGTGGAGGCTATCCTCGTGCAGCTTGACATCAAGGAACTTACCACGTGGAAGACATCAGAAGGCAGTCTTAAGATTTTCTCTGATCATTTGGATGGAGCAGTCATAGGCACATTGTCACCGGTTTCTGCACTGTGGAAAAAGCAAACCGATCTCGAGGCAGACGCTTTTTCGGCCGAAGTTGACATCGACCTGCTGCAACAACTGGCACTACAGAAGGTGAGCAAGACTTATAAACCGGTGTCACGATTTCCGTCATTTGAATTTGATCTGGCGCTGGTCGTCGACAAGCAAGTAGCATCGGGTGATCTGGTGACCCAAATGCAGAAGGTTGCCGGTGATCAGCTCATCCGTGTTGAGGTTTTTGATGTCTTCGAAGGCGGCTCGCTGGAAAAAAAACAAAAAAGCATTGCTTTTCGTCTTACGTTTCAGGATAATGCCAAGACGTTGACCATTAACGATGTCGACCCTGTCATTCAGAAAATTTTGAAACAACTGGGAGCCGATTTTTCTGCAGAACTTCGATCCTGATTTGCAAGGGTTATACTCGTTATATTTCTGCTGTAATACGTTCTTCTCCAGTATCAATACGGCATCGCAAAACACAGTCCGATTGCAACGGATGTGGTTTGTATTTTTCAAATGCAATGTAGAGGATATTTCACATACGTGATTTCAAAAACGGAGCACTCAAAGTGATGAGTCAAGATCAGCCTTACTACCAGGAATTCCGCAATCTTTTAACCAGAATTCAGTCAGCTGTTACCGATCTCAAGCAAAAAAATGAACGTCTGGCGGATGAGAATCGTGAATTCAGCAGCGAATTGAAGGATGTGCGCAGTCAGCTCGCCAATGCAAACAGAGAGATTGACCGGCTTAACAGCGAGCTTGCCGAACAAGCTGTACTCAAGGAACCCGGGGAGTCAACAAGCAGTGCGTCAGAAGTCGACTCCGGTTCCGCAAGTAGAGCTTCCGACACAAAATCCCGACTCTCTTCAACTTCCCCATCCCTTTTCGACAATCTGGATGACAACGAGAAAATTATCCTCAGACAACAGATCATTGAACTGATCGCCCGAATTGACAAGCATTTGAACCGGGCCGGCACAAATCAAACTATTGAATCATCATGATGAAGCCATGATTGTTGCAAATCACATAGAAAGGTCTGGATATGCTTTATCAGCCACATACTGGCTTGCTATCCGTGTTGATGAAACTACCCTTGGTGCTACTTCTAACCCTGGAAATCAGAAAATATCAAACAGATGAAACGAACATGACAGCCTCCGGCTGACACACAGAGGAATGATTAAATCCTGTCATGTGAGTTCATTCTGACAATATGAATCTTAGTTGATTTAAACATATGAAATGTCCATGACCGTGGCCCGGACACACAGACGTATGATTAAAATTGTCATGGACATTCTATGTGACGATATGAATCCAAGATTTTAAAAACATGAAATCAATCAAGGTTACCATTTTGGGCAAACAGTATCCCCTCAAAATAAATGAGGGTGATGAGGAACTTATGCAGCAGATTGCCGATTATGTTGACAAGCGATTTTACGATTTCCGCAAGGCTCTTTTGAATCAGTCCGAATCCACAATCATGGTTCTGGCCTGCCTAAGCATTGCTGAAGAGCTTTTTATGGCAAATGAGAGCGGGAAGCCCGTCGATCGATCTGACGAGCAAGCTGCCTTCGGTGAAATTAATGAATCACTTCGCAAGATTTTGGATGCAATTGAGAAGGAAAATTCCGATATTTAAGTAGACCTGAAAAAAAGATCGTTTCTTTTAACGCTTTTGAAGCAGGGTTAACATAAACAAGCACAACACTTAAAAAAAAGGGTGTTCAACTTCGTTCGGCAATGCCAGGCCTCAAGTCACCCCGGTGAATAGTGGAAGGCAGACCCGGTACGAGTGAGTACCCGCACTGTCAATGACGGTAGCTTGTCTTGTGCCTGCTTCATCAGCGTTTTTTTTATTTCCATCAAAGCTACAGGTTATTACCAAACGTTTACATGTCTAAACCTATCAAGGTACTGTTTATCGGCGATATTGTTGGTGCGCCGGGACTTTCACTGCTTGAAACGTTTCTTCCATCACTGATCAGCAAATATGAGGCGGATTTTGTAATTGCCAATGCTGAAAACTCCCATGAGGGCATGGGAATCAACGAAGAGATTATTCGATCGCTCTACGGTTTGGGCGTACATGTGATCACCGGCGGCAATCACAGCTTTGCAAAGTGGAAGATTTATCCCTACATGAAAACCGATACCCATCTGCTGCGGCCGTTGAATTATCCTAAAGGGGCGCATGGATTCGGATACGGAGTTTATGACATTCCGGGCACTTCACACAAGATCGGTGTGGTAAACCTTCAGGGCCGGACCTACATGCAGCCGATCGATGATCCTTTCCGGACAGGCGACCGGGTACTTGAAAAAGTCCGTGAACAGACACCGATGGTTTTCATTGATTTTCATGCTGAGGCCACCGCTGAGAAGATGGCCTTTGCCTGGTATGTAGATGGCAGGGTATCCGTTGTAGCAGGAACCCACACCCATGTTCCTACTGCTGATACCCGCCTGTTACCAAAAGGTACCGGCTACATCACTGACGTTGGCATGACCGGTCCCTATCATTCCGTTATAGGTATGGACAAGGAAACCGCCATCAAACGCTTTCTTATTCAGACACCCCACAAATACAAAATGGCGAACGGTGATAATCGCATATGCGGACTTTTTTCCGAACTGGATCCCGAAAACGGGAAATGTCTGCGCATTGAGTCTGTCACTTACCCCGCATTTGAAACAGGATCATCATCGTGAGTGACGGAATCCCGCTTTTAACAGCTGAAAATATTCATAAGACGTATACCGGAAAGGCGGAGCCCGTTCACGTGCTCAAGGGGGTCGACATCACCATCAACAGGGATGATCTGACTGCCATCGTCGGATCCAGTGGATCGGGAAAAAGCACGCTGCTTCATATTCTGGGCGGACTTGACCGGCCCGACAAAGGCACAATCCTTTTTCGCAACACCGATCTGTCCCGTATGGATGACGAAACACTTGCCCGATTCCGCAATCGGAATATTGGATTTGTATTTCAGTTTCATCATCTGCTGCCGGAATTCACTGCACTGGAGAATGTCTTCATGCCCGGACTTATCGCCGGTAAACCGATGAGTGAAATTCGCGAGCGGGCAAGCTATCTGTTGGAAGAAACAGGGCTGAAAGAAAGAGTGGAGCACCGTCCATCTGAACTCTCGGGTGGCGAGCAGCAACGTGTAGCTGTGGCGCGAGCTCTCATGAACGAGCCTGAAATCATCATGGCTGATGAGCCTACCGGCAATCTTGATGAAGCCAATACCGAGAAATTGCTCTCGGTGCTAATGGATATCAAACAGAAAGAACAAACTGCCATCGTACTGATAACGCACGATTCACGAATAGCAGGCATTGCACCGACTGTCCATCACCTGCATCATGGCAGGCTGGGCACTTCCTCGGCAAACAATGGCTGATTTTGTCATCTGACAAAACAGTCATATATTTAACACACTTTTTATCCACACTTTTATTCTCAGTTTCAGTATTAAAATATGGCCAAGCGACTAACAAAAGAACAACTTGAAACCGATCCGCTACTCACCAGCTACTATCTATTTACCAGTTTTCTGAAGCGTAATCTGACGGCTGTCATTGCAGGTAGTATCGCGGTTCTGCTGATCATTGGCGGAGGCATCTTTTACTATTTCTATGCTCAGGCTCAGGAACAAGAGGCTCAGGAGCTGCTGGTATATGCCGAACAGGCTTTTCAGCAGGGTGAATACGAAATTGCTCTGTGGGGTGATGATGAGATGCTTCGTACCGGACTCATCGACATAATCAACAATTACGGACGCACCAACGCCGGAAATCTGGCCCGCTACTATGCTGCTGTTTCAGAAGCAGAGCTTGGCAGTTACGAAGAGGCCCTGGCTTACATCGAACGGTTTGATCCACCCGAGGGCATTCTCGGCGTCGGTCCTGTCTCATTCCATGCTGTGGTGCTGGCTAATCTGGGCGAATATAGCAGAGCTGCCGACATCTTTGTCAAGGCGGCGGAATGGGATATCAACGAATCCACCACACCTCATAATCTGTTCAACGCCGCACAGGCGGCCATGGAAGCAGATGACCTGGCAAGGGCTTTACAGCTTGTCGCCCGTATATTGAATGAATATGAGGACTCACAGGTTGCCGACCAGGCCAAAAGGCTTGAAGGCATGCTCGTTGTTCGCCAGTAATTGGTGTCATTGCACGTACGCCACAATTAATTATGTCATAATTAATTATGCGCCATTAAATTATGCGCCGTTGACAAAGGAATGCCTGCCGCTTCGGGAAAATGGTTCTTCCGCCCGGCTGATAACCTGATTTTTTTTGAATGAAGTGCAATAATATTACAACACAATCGTATTAATAGTAAGTACAGAAGCCGAAAGGCACTGTATGGACAGGACACAAAAAACTACATTGACCTCTAAGTTTTTCAGCCCTGGGCAGTGATTCTGCCTGGGGCTTCGTTTTTTTTGAAACGGTCTATTCCCACCTGTTGCGGTTGCTACCTCCCGCGCTATTTGCTATCCGATTTGCCTTCATCCATATCCCCAAGCTGAATATTGAGGGCTCTTATTGATATTTGAATCTCCCAAATGGACAGAGCCAGGGAAGCCAGCAGAAAAAGCAGACTGGCTCCGAAGGTGTACTTTGCCGCATCCATATAATCCTGAAAAAGCAACAGCATACAAAGAGCCGAAAGAAACAGACTGATCACTCCCAGCACCTGCATGTCCCTGATAAGCCTGGTCCGAAGCCTGAGATTCCTTATCTGAAAAAAAATGATCTCATTCTTCTCTTTCTTGTACTTTTCATGCAGATTCCTGATGAGTGTTGCCAGGGTCAGAAACCGGTTTGTATACGCCAGCAACAGAAGTGAAATAGCGGGAAACAGAAGTGCGGGTGTGGCAAGGTCAAGAGCCATAACAGTTTTTTTATTGAACAGATAATGCGTTTGCCAGGCAAGATACTAACCTGTACTCTGCATTGCCGCAGCAATTCCGTTAATACTGGAAAAAAGGGCATGACGGACTTTCGGAGAACTCAGTTCCGGATCCCGGTTGCGCTGCATCAATTCGATTTGAAGCAGATTCAACACATCGGTGTAGGGATTGCGAAGCAGAATGGACCGTTGGATTACCTTGTTATT